>JBLHII010000026.1:0-16081 GCA_047616265.1 Minisyncoccia bacterium | reverse complement strand
GTCATTATATCTGCTGTCACCACTTGTGGTTGCTTTAATTGGATTTAACAGAAGTCCTTCTTCATAGTACTCTTTTAGCATAGGTTCAAAAGTTGCGTCAGCCCTGTTTTCTGAAATAGTAAGTACTTCATTTTTACATCCTCCACATAATAGAGTAGCAAGTAAGAGGCATAGGATATGTTTTTTCATATTAAAGCGTGTTTGTTTATTTTCTCCGGAGCATATTTTAGCATGGGAAAACAAATGTAGTCAAACTAGCGTCATAGATTCTTGATAATACTATCTTAAAAAGGGGGGGGGGTGAAGCGTAAAATTGTTTTTAATAAAGATAGGAATTCATTAAATACCTATCTTGCACCCACCTTTAAATTAAAATATATGTATAGTTCAAAAATTACTGGAGTTGGTCATTACGTGCCAGAAAATATAGTAACCAATGATGATCTTTCTAAAATGATGGATACGAACGATGCTTGGATACAAGAACGTACAGGCATAGAAGAACGCAGGCATGTTAAAGAGGGCGATGGTAACAATACCTCAATTATGGGGGCAAAGGCTTCTAAAATTGCAATGCAGCGGGCTGGAGTTTCTGCAGATGATATAGACATGATTGTTTTTGCTACGCTAAGTCCAGACATGTATTTTCCTGGAGGAGGTGTGCAACTTCAAGAACTATTGGGGATGAAAACTATTCCTGCACTTGATGTTCGTAACCAATGTAGCGGGTTTGTGTACTCCCTATCTGTAGCAGATCAATTTATTAAAACGGGTATGTACAGTACCGTTTTAGTTGTTGGTAGTGAAAACCATAGTGGTGGGCTAGATTTTACATCAAGAGGTCGCAGTGTTTCTGTTATTTTTGGAGATGGAGCAGGCGCCGTCGTGGTGTCAAGAAATGAAACAGGTACAGGTGGTATTCTCTCCACACACTTGCATAGTGAAGGTAAGCATAAAGATGAATTGATGCTTCAGGGACCTAGCACAGGGCACTGGGTGCCAGAGTTAATAGCACAAAATCCACAAGAAAACATCCCTTATTATCCCTACATGAATGGGCAGTTTGTTTTTAAACATGCCGTAGTGCGTTTCAGCGAAGTTATCCAAGAGGGCTTAGAAGCCAATAACTTAGGTACAGAAGATATTGACATGTTAATACCACATCAAGCCAATTTGCGAATCTCTCAGTTTATACAAAAAAAGATGCGCTTACCAGATGAGAAGGTGTTTAACAACATTCAAAAATACGGAAATACTACTGCTGCCTCCATTCCAATTGCTTTATCAGAAGCATGGGAAGCAGGAAAGATTAAAGATGGTGACTTAGTCGTTTTAGCCGCTTTTGGAAGTGGTTTTACTTGGGGAAGTGCTTTAGTTAGATGGTAGTTAGAATTTCGCAATAAAAAAACGCCTCTTGAAAATGACTTTCGAGAGGCGCTTTCACTTAAACAAACCTAAATATGAACGATTATATATTTTGTGAACGGCTAATTCAAATATTTACAACACGGTTTAGGTACTCCTTGTCTTAAAGACGAAAAACGGTGCCAAGTGTTTCAAGAAACACTGTTTTTAACGTTTTTATAACACATATTGCTTGAATTTAGACCAAACAAAGCCTGTTTAACTTTTACCTTTTCAGTTTAGTGAAACATACCCTCAAAATTCTAGATTTTGAGGGTATTCCTTTGTTGCAATTATCAACGAAAATGTATTGAAATATAGTAAAATGGGTCTTTTTAATAGATGCTTAGTTTTTAAACATGTTACATTTGTAATTTCTTATAATAAGATATACATTCACAATATGAAGAAAACATTAGTCCTTGGTGCGAGTCTTAAAGAAGATAGGTATTCAAACATTGCGATACACAAATTACGAGAATATAATCACGAAGTTGTCGCTATTGGTATGCAAGAAGGAGTTGTAGTAGATGTCGCTATAACCAAAATAAAAGAGGTGTTTAAAGCGATTGATACCGTAACATTATATCTTAACCCAAAACGGCAAGAGGCTTATTACGAGTATGTATTATCATTAAAACCTACTCGGGTTATTTTTAATCCAGGAACAGAAAATCCTGATTTTTATTCACTTTTAGAGGAGCATCAAGTTGCCTATGAGGTAGCCTGTACCTTAGTTTTGTTGGGTACGAATCAATACTAATCCTAGGTAGGTGAGAAACCCATTCAAGATTAATATAAAAAAACCAAACTCAAAGCCAAACCAAACAGCACTGTAATGGCTTATTGCGTAACCAACAAAAGGAGTAAGAATGGCTACAATAGGAACAAAGCGATCCTTTACTCTTTGTTTAGAGAATAAGCCAAAAGCATATAAACCCAGAAGAGGTCCATAGGTGTACCCTGTAAACACAAATAGTTTGGTAATTACTGAGGCATCTCCAATAAGATAGTTAAAACTTACGATAACTAATATTAGGACTATAGACATTGCTATATGTACTTTTTTTCGCACCTTGATTTGATCCTCTGGGGTGTGTTTTTTTTCAATATCAAGAATGTCAATACTAAAGGAGGTGGTGAGTGAGGTAAGCGCACTGTCTGCACTTGAATACGCAGCAGCAATGAGCCCAAGTAAGAAGAAAACACCAATGCCCCAGCCAAAATTTTCGTTCATAGCAATGGTAGAAAATAATTTGTCTTTGTGAGCATCAATACCATTTTGTTGTGCATATATAGTAAGCAGTAGTCCTAGGCCTAAGAATATAAAGTTTACAATAGTTAGCACAATCGTAAACCAAAACATGTTTTTTTGCGCATCTTTTAAATTGCGGCATGTTAAGTTTTTTTGCATCATATCTTGATCCAAACCTGTCATTACAATAGCAATAAAAACTCCACTAATAAATTGCTTATAAAAGTAACTGCTACTTTTATAATCATCAAAGAAGAAAATTTGTGAAAGATCGCTTTCTGCTATAAAATTAATAATGCCTTCATCTCCAATACCTAGTCCATCTGATATATAATAGATAGCTACGCCTACTGCAATTAACATAAATAAAGTTTGTAGGGTATCTGTCCAGACAATAGTTTTAATACCACTTTTAAAGGTGTATAGCCAGATAAGTAAAATAGTAATGGTTACGGTTAGCCAAAAAGGCACTCCCATAGTATTAAAGACTAGGTCTTGTAACACAATGGCGACAAGGTAAAGTCTAAAACTAGCCCCTGTAATTCGAGAGAGTAAAAAGAAGGAAGCTCCCGTTTTATAGGAGGCTGTACCAAATCTACCTTCAAGATAAGTGTAAATAGAAGTAAGGTTTAGTCTGTAATAAAGCGGCAGTAATACAAGGCCTATCATGGCATACCCAATTGTATATCCAAGAACTACTTGAAAGTAGCTAAAATTATCTGCTTCAACAGCTCCAGGTACAGAAATAAAAGTAACGCCACTTAAAGACGCACCAATCATTCCAAAGGCAACCAAATACCAAGGAGATTGCTTTCCTGCTTTAAAAAAATCAGCATTACTACCTCCTCGATTTGTAATATAGGATATGCCTAATAGTATTGCAAAGTAGCCGCCAATAAGTAAAAGTATGTGAAGTGGTTGCATAAAAATGTTCCTGAAATTTTTGCTCGTGGGTAAAAATATGAAAGTTTAAGAGGCAATCCTTCACTATTTCATTTATATTCTAGATGTTACATATTATCAAGATGAATTTAAAAAAAACAGGGCTTAGAATCTTTATTTATAAGCACTTTAATTACTCATTTTTTCGAAGGTTTTTTTTATCTTTCGCATTATGGATTTCTCTTCAAAGCTTCTTGAAAATGCTGTAAATGAAATGGCACAATTGCCGGGAATTGGCAAGCGTACTGCACTGCGTTTGGTATTGCATATGTTAAAACAACCCAAACAGCAAACAGAGGCACTAGCACATAGTTTGGTTGAATTAAGGAGTGAAATTAATTTTTGCAGCACTTGTCATAATCTAAGTGATTCTAAACGGTGCGAAATTTGTGCAAGCCCGAACCGAACCCAGCGATTAATTTGTGTTGTAGAAGATATAAGAGACGTAATGGCTATTGAAGCTACAAGTCAATACCGAGGGCACTACCATGTGCTGGGCGGAAAAATATCTCCTATGGATGGTATTGGTCCCTTAGATTTGACAATAGATTCTTTGGTTGAAAAGGTTAAAAATGGACGCGTAGATGAACTTATATTTGCTTTAAGCTCCACGATGGAAGGAGATACCACCAATTTTTATATCTTTAAACAAATTGAAGACTATCAAGTAAAAACGACAACCATTGCAAGAGGAATCTCGGTAGGTGATGAATTAGAATACGCAGATGAGGTAACGCTAGGACGCAGTATTGTTAACAGAATTCCTTTTGAAAATTCTTTGAAAAACAACTAGACTATTGAAACTTTCGGTTATTATCCTTAATTATAATGTTCGCTATTTTTTAGAGCAATGTATTGTTAGCGTTCAAAAAGCCACTCGTTCTATTGATGCTGAAATTATTATTGTAGATAATAACTCTACAGATGATAGTTGTGCGATGGTTAAAAACATATTTCCAGAAATACCCCTTATAGAAAATAAGAAAAATGTAGGTTTTAGTATTGCTAATAACCAAGCTGTTGCCATTGCTAAGGGAACCTATGTTTGTATTTTAAACCCAGATACTGCCGTTGCAGAAGATGTATTTAAAAAGGCATTGTTATATGCCGAATCTCTTAAAGATTTGGGTGCTCTAGGTTGCTATCTTATGGATGGTACAGGAAGTTTTTTGCCAGAAAGTAAAAGAAACCTTCCAACACCAATGGTATCTGTTTTAAAGCTTCTTGGTTTTTCTAAAAAATATTACGCACACCATGTTTCAGAAAAAAGCAAGGGAAGTGTCGCTGTCTTAGTGGGCGCTTTTATGTTGTTAAAACGATCTGTATATGTTGAGGTGCATGGATTTGATGAAGATTATTTCATGTATGGTGAGGATATCGATTTGTCTTATAAACTAGAGAAGGCTGGGTATAAAAATTACTATCTAGGAACGGCAAAGACCTTGCATTACAAAGGAGAAAGCACCACCAAAAACAAGATTTACTTAGAACGTTTTTACGGAGCAATGAATATTTTTTATAGAAAACATTTTACATCCAATTTTTTGTTGGATGCTGCCGTGAAGGCAATCGTTCGATTTAAAATGAACTGTGCTTCAAACACAGGTGCGCTGACTCAAAAAGAAGATAATGTAAATGTGGGCTTTATTATGACAGAAAATTTAGATTTATTTTCTAAAATTTCAGCAGTACTTGTCACCCCAGTAAAGGCTGCCTCTAAAAGTATATTTCAAGATGCACTGTATGATAACACGCTATTTGTTTTTGATGCGGCATATATGTCTTATGAACAGATATTTACTGTCATGCAGCAATTACAGGGTAGAGGGAATCATTTTAGAATACGCCCAGAAAAGTGTAATTTTATTCTTGGAAGCGACCAAAGTGATGAAAAAGGGAGTGTGCTTGTTTTTTAGGCAAAAGTAAATCAGTTCCTATAAAAATTTCTTAATTTCGCAGTCTCTAACGTTAAACGCTATTTACAGTAAACCACTATGGCTAAATTTGAATTAAAACTTCCTAAAATGGGCGAAAGTGTTGCCGAAGCTACGGTAACCAATTGGTTAAAGAATATAGGTGATACTATTGAAGCCGACGAAGCCGTGCTAGAAATTGCTACAGATAAAGTAGACAGTGAGGTGCCTAGTGAGGTAGATGGTGTGTTGGTTGAAATTTTATTTAACATAGATGATGTTGTTCAAGTAGGCCAAACAATGGCTATTATTGAAATAAAAGAGGATGCCACCACTACCGTTAGTGCAACTGTTCCAGAAACAACGCCAAGTACAAATGAGGTTGCCGCAGTAGCCGCAACCGTCACTGCAGCTAAGGATGCATTAGCTGCACCAGTTGCTGTTGCTAGTTCAGATGCTAGGTTTTACTCGCCATTAGTGAAGAAAATGGCACAAAAAGAAAACATTCCACAAGCAGAGTTAGATACCGTGTCAGGAACCGGTAAAGATGGGCGTGTTACTAAAAATAACATGCTAACATATATTAAAAATAGAAGCACAGCTCCTACAAAACCAAAAGCGGTTATTCCAGCTGCAAAAGCAACTCCTGTTTCAGTAAATGGAGGGGATGAAATTATAGAGATGACACGTATGGGTAAAATAATTGCCCACCACATGGTTGCTAGTGTTCAAACCAGTGCGCATGTTCAATCTTTTATAGAAGCAGATGTTACTAATATTTGGAATTGGCGTAAAAAAGTAAAAGCGGCCTTTATGAGTCGTGAAGGAGAGAATTTAACATTTACTCCTATATTTATGGAAGCCGTTGCAAAAGCATTGAAAGAGTACCCGATGATGAATATCGCCTTAGATGGTGACACCATTATCAAGCGAAAAAACATAAACCTTGGTATGGCTGCGGCATTGCCTGGTGGTAATTTAATTGTGCCCGTTATTAAAAATGCAGATCAACTTAACCTTGTTGGAATGACAAAGGCTGTAAATGACTTGGCAGGACGCGCAAGAGATAACAAGCTAAAACCAGATGATATTCAAGGGGGTACATATACGGTTACAAATGTAGGAACCTTTGGAAGTATCATGGGTACGCCTATTATTAACCAACCTCAAGTAGGTATATTGGCCTTAGGAGCTATACGTAAAGTACCCGCTGTTATAGAAACTCCAGAAGGAGATTTTATAGGTATTCGTTACAAGATGTTCTTAAGCCACAGTTATGACCATAGAGTTGTAAATGGTGCCTTAGGAGGTCAATTTGTAAAAGCGGTAGCTGACTATCTAGAGGCTTGGGATATAAATAAAGAGATTTAATTAAAAGTACGGTACCTAAAGTGACAAGAAAGTAATCTGTTCTTTTAAGCAACAAAAAACCCGCCAATAATAGCGGGTTTTTTGTTGCTTAAAACAGATTTCTATAACTTATCTGCTGTTATGCGTCCTTCACGGTTTGCTATTTCCCAAGCTGTATGAAAGATGAGTCTTGTTCTTTTTTCCATTAGGTCATATTCAATTTTGTCTGGTGTGTCAGATATTTTATGATAATCTGCATGTACACCATTGAAGTAAAAAATAACAGGGATATTATTTTTCGCAAAATTATAATGGTCGCTTCTGTAGTAGAAACGATTTGGGTCATTTTCGTCGTTATAGGTGTAGTCTAGGAAAAGGTCACTGTGTTTTTTTGCAACCTCTTCTGAAACATCGTGCAACTCTTGACTTAGTTTATCACTACCAATAAGGTATATATAATTAGGAGTGTCTGATTTATTTGGATCAATACGCCCAATCATGTCTGTGTTTAAATTACAAACGGTATTTGCTAATGGGAATAATGGGTTCTCAGTATAATACCTAGAGCCAAACAAACCAATTTCTTCACCGGTAACATGTAAAAACAGAATAGATCTTTTTGGACCCTTCCCTTCTTTTACCGCTTTTTGAAAAGCTTCTGCCATTTCCAACATTGCAACAGTACCACTTCCATCATCATCTGCTCCATTAAAAACATTTCCATTATCATCAACACCAACGTGATCAAGATGAGCAGACAGTATAATAATTTGTTCTGGAAATTCACTTCCTTCAATAAATGCTACAACGTTTTCAGAATCTGCAGGTTCTTTTAATCGCGTTAAATAACTTGCCGGTACATTTTGAAAGTAATTATCGCCTCCAAGAGGAGATTTAATGCCTTGGGCTACATAAAAGTCTTTTAGGTATTTTACAGCCAATTTCTGTCCATCAGAGCCTGTCATCCTTCCACGCATGTCGTCACCCGCATAGACATATAACATTTCTTTTAACTCGTTTGATGTAATAGTGGCGGCGTATTCCTCTACCGAACTTTGTTTTTTTGAAGTTGTTTTTTGAGAAGAGTTGCATGCAACAGCTACAATGGCAAGCAATGCAATGATGTAATATTTCATATAGTTTGAAGTTTTTATAAAACGAAGTGTAAAATATTCAATTTTTGAGACTTACCCTATCCATTTATCTTAAAATTTTACTACCGAGTCAAAAGCAATTTAAGAGATATGTATCCCGAACAATTATTATATTTGTACTAAAAATATATTTATGCAGATTGAACAATTATATACAGGATGTCTCTCGCAAGGCGCTTACTATATCGAAAGTAATGGAGAGGCAGTTATTATTGATCCCTTGAGGGAAACCAAACCCTATCTAGATCGAGCTAAACGAGATACTGCTAAGATCAAATATATTTTTGAAACCCATTTCCATGCAGATTTTGTAAGCGGTCATGTAACATTGTCAAAAGAGACCGGTGCAACAATTGTTTTTGGACCCAATGCAGTTACTTCTTTTGAAGCTCATATAGCCAAAGATGGTGAGGTGTTTACCGTTGGTGAGGTTACCATTACTGTTTTGCATACTCCTGGCCATACCATGGAAAGTACGACCTATTTATTACGCGATGCTTTAGGAAAAGAACATGCTATTTTTACGGGTGACACCTTGTTTTTAGGAGATGTAGGTAGACCCGATTTGGCGCAAAAATCTGCCGATATTACACAAGAACAGCTTGCGGGTATTTTATTTGAAAGTTTGCGAAATAAAATCATGCCTCTACCAAATGAAGTTATTGTATACCCAGCTCATGGTGCCGGTTCTGCATGTGGAAAGAACATGATGAAGGAAACAATAGATACTTTAGGCAATCAAAAACAAATGAATTATGCTTTGCGTGCAAACATGACAAAGGAAGAATTTATCAAAGAGGTTACGGACGGTTTAGCAGCCCCTCCAGCATATTTTCCTTTAAATGTAAAAATGAATAAAGAAGGGTATGAGCATCTTGATGCTATTATAGATAGAGCCACAACACCACTTTCTCCAGATGCTTTTGAAATGTTGGCCAACCAACAAGGGGCCATTGTTTTGGATGTAAGACACCAAAGTGATTATATGAATGCACACATTCCAAAATCAATTTTCATTGGTATAGACGGCGGTTTTGCTCCTTGGGTTGGTGCACTAATTAAAGACGTAAAACAGCCTATCATGTTAGTTGCACCAGAAGGAAGAGAAGTCGAAGCCATTACACGTTTGTCCCGTGTGGGGTTTGATAATACACTTGGTTTTTTAAACGGAGGTATTGCTTCTTGGCAAACAGCAGGAAAAGAAATTGATAGCATGCAGACCATTTCTGCCGAAACACTAAGAGGAGAACTTGTTTTGGGTATGCCTATTTTTGATGTTCGAAAAGAAGGAGAATTTTCTGGAGCGCATTTACCATCAGCTACACATGCTTCCCTGGAGTTCGTAAATGATTACTTGGACACGTTTCCAATAACATCTCCTTTTTATATTCATTGTGCAGGAGGGTACCGTTCTGTGATTGCTGCTTCTATTTTAAAAAGCCGAGGCATCCACAATGCTATAAACGTGACGGGTGGTTTTACGGCGATTAAAGAGGCTGGAATCACTATAGTGTAATTCTTTTGGCTGTCAAAAATCTATCTATTATTCTAAGCTTTTAAAGGGTATATTTGTCCTTTACTGATAAAACAACTTCATGTCTTTTTTAATTTACGCACTCGTATATCCTCTTATTTGGTTCTTGTCTAAACTTCCTTTTAGATTGCTGTACATTTTTAGTGATGGTGTGTATCTTATATTATACCATATTATTGGGTATCGTAAAGAGGTAGTTCGATTTAATTTAAAAACAGCATTTCCAGAGATGGATGCCGTCACTTTAAAGGCTACTGAAAAACGTTTTTACCATCATTTTTGTGATTTATTTATTGAGGTTATAAAAAGCATTAGCATGACCGAGGAATCCTTGAGAAAACGGTATGTGTTTACGAATCTTGAGGTACTACAAGCCTATGTTGATAAAGGGCAACCTATACTTCTTACTTTAGGACATTATGCTAGTTATGAGTGGATTTTTACATTAGCAATTATTTTAAAAGATCATCCAGGCTATGCGATCTATAAGAAGATTAAAAACCCATACTTTGATAAAATGATTCGTGATATTCGGAGCAAATGGCACTCTAACTTGGTGCCAAATAAGGAGGCCCGCGAAAAAATAAAGGAAGTTTTAGCCACCCAGGAGGGATTCGCTTTGTTTGGTTTTATCATGGATCAATCTCCTTCTAACCCTACGAGGAAGCATTTTTCGAAATTCTTTACTGTAGAGACCCCTTTTTTTACCGGGGTAGAAAAGTTATCAAAACAATATGATTTACCTGTATTGTTTTTAGCGACTACGCGAGTAAAACGGGGGTATTATACATCTACCTTTAGCGTACTAGCAGATACTCCCAAAGACCACCCAGATTTTACGATTACAGATGCTTATGTCAAAAAGTTGGCCGATCAAATTGCTATAGACCCTGCGTACTATTTCTGGACACATAAGCGTTTTAAATTTTTAAAATAGAACGAAGATATAGCC
Source organism: Minisyncoccia bacterium (assembly GCA_047616265.1). Taxonomy (GTDB): domain Bacteria; phylum Bacteroidota; class Bacteroidia; order Flavobacteriales; family Flavobacteriaceae; genus Patiriisocius. The sequence goes on along the minus strand of JBLHII010000026.1, from coordinate 5,577 downwards.
GGTACTACACTGCTATAAATTGTATTTTTGTATTTAGAAATATCTCTTATATGACCTCTGAAATTTTAAAACAACTACATTGGCGTTATGCCTGCAAAAAATTTGACGCTACCTATACCCTTTCACAAGAAAAGCTAGCCTTATTAAAAGAATCATTTAATCTTACGGCAACTTCATACGGCCTTCAGCCTCTAAAGATGGTGGTGATTTCAGACCCTAAAATAAAAGAAGACTTAGTCTCTAGGACTATGAATCAAACCCAAGTAAAAGACTGTTCTCATCTAATAGTATTGTGCACAGAAACCAACATGGATGCTGCTTTTATTGAAGGTTATTTTCAAAACGTACAGCAAATAAGAAACACACCAGAAAAAGTGCTAGCGCCTTTTAAAGCTTTTTTAATGGCAGATTTTAAATCAAAATCTTCAGAAACTAAAGATATGTGGATGGCAAAACAAGCTTATATAGCTTTAGGAAACTTACTCACAGTTTGTGCTATAGAACAAATAGATGCCTGTCCAATAGAAGGTTTTGATACTGTGCAATATGATAGTTATTTAAACCTTACAGAAATAGGATTGCGGTCTGTTTTACTTTTGGCAGTTGGCCAACGAGATCAAAACGATATCTTTGCAAGCATGCCAAAGGTACGTCGTGGTGTAGATGAGGTTGTAATTGAGCTTTAATAATCCTCTTGTTTACAAAATAGAAACTTAGTAAAAGGCCAACACCAACTTCAATCTAAACGAAAAGGCGTAGCGTATTACAATAGTTTGTTGTCTTATTAAATTTTAGACTGATAGGTGTATAAATCATAGTATCTTCCCTCTTTAGCGATGAGGGTCTCATGGTTTCCTTGTTCAGCAATTTGTCCATTTTCTATGACCAATATTTGATCTGCTCTTTTAATAGTACTAAGTCTATGTGCAATAACGATGGTTGTTCTGTTTTGTGTTAACGTTTCCAATGATTTTTGAATCAATGATTCACTTTCTGTATCTAAATTAGAAGTGGCTTCATCTAGAATAATAATTTTTGGATCTGCCAGAATAGCTCTTGCAATGGCAATACGTTGGCGTTGACCTCCAGATAGTTTTACACCTCGTTCTCCAATTAACGTATCTAGGCCATCGTCAAAACGATCTGTAAATTCATTTACATAACCAGCCTTCACTGCTGTTTGTAATTGTGTTTCTGTAGCATTAGGTCTTGGGAACAAGATATTTTCACGGATGGTACCCTCAAATAAAAACTCGTCTTGTAAAACAACACCTAGATGTTGGCGATAGCTGTTTAGTTTTACATTTGCCAGATTTACCCCATCCATAGTTACCGTTCCAGATTGAGGCGTTAAAAAGGTAGCGCACAAACCCGCAATAGTCGATTTTCCTGAACCAGAACTTCCTACCAAGGCAATTACATTTCCAGCCTCTACTGTTAAATCTATATTGTGTAATACGTCTTTGCCATCGTCATACGCAAAGGATACATTGCTGAATTCTAGCTTACCTTGAATATCATCCAAAACAATGGTGCGATTCTCCATTTCATCCTCGGCAGTGAGATTCATGAGTTCTTCGGTACGATCAAGACCTGCAAGCGCTTCTGTGAGTTGGCTTCCTATATTGCTCATTTGCACAATAGGTGCAATCATAAAGCCCAATAATAAAGTGAACAGTAAAAAATCACCCACAGTCATGGTGCCTTCAATCATATAATACCCACCAATACCCATAATACCTACAGAAGCTAGACCTAGTAAAAAAGTAGATGAGCTGGTCATAATTGCCGTGGCTGTTAGACTCTTTTTTACATTCTGAAATAGTTTATCAACTCCTTCTTCAAAGACTTTGTTTTCTTGTGCTTCTGCATTAAAACCTTTAATGACTCTAACTCCAGCAAGTGTTTCTGTAAGTCTTCCTTTTACTTCGGCGTTAATCTTTCCGCGTACGCGAAATATAGGTCTAATGTATTTAAAGGCTTTTAATGCAACAAAACCAAAAATTATCACGGGAAGAAAAACAAACAGTGTCATCCAAGGATTTATTTGAATTAATAATACCACAGATATTATAGCCGTAATGGTTCCTCCAACCAATTGTACTAACCCAGTACCAATAAGGTTTCGTACTCCTTCTACATCACTCATGATACGTGATACAAGGGCTCCAGATTTATTGTTATCAAAAAAACTAATGGGTAATGAAAGTACTTTTTTTTGTACTTGTGCACGCAGTTCACTAATAAGGTGTTGCGCTTGCACACTCAAAATACGTGTTAATAAAAAAGAGGTGATGGCTTGAACCAAAAGGGCAATACCTACCATCCATAACATGTTGTATAAACCTTGAATGTCTTTGTTTGGAATAATACTGTCTAAAAGCTCCTTAGATTTTAGGGGTAATATAAAGCCAGCGAGACGCCCCACAACAATTAAACCCAGGCCAACAAATACCAAGTTTCGGCGAGGCCAAATAATAGTTTTAAAGGCAGAAGCCATGGTTACTTTACTTTTCTTGTTGGGATCTTTCGGGGAAGCTTCTGCGTATTGTTTCATTGGTGTAAAGATACTTGGTTGTTGATCCTTTAGAGGTTAAAAGCTTCCTAAATAAGCAAATAAAACACTGTTTGTGAATCTAGTGCATTATGTATGAAACTGTATTACGATATAGCAAACACTTATGGCTACTGCATGAGTATATTGATGCGCTAGAGGGTTTTTATGTTGCTGGGTTTGTTTTTATGTAGTAAACAATTGAAAACAAGCTTCAGAAAGTCAGAAATTGATTTCGTCTGCTGTTTAGAAAGGGTGTCCTTTAATCTCTAATAAGGAACATAATCAATAATCTCTAATCCATATCCAATCATACCTACACGTTTTTCTTGTTTACTGTTCGAAATCAAACGTATTTTATGAATGCCTAGATCATGTAAAATTTGTGCGCCAATCCCAAAGTCTCTTGTGTCCATTTTAATGCTAGGGGCTTTCGTGATCTCATCTGCTTTTTGTATTTTTTTTAAGGTTTTAAGTCTGTTCAAAAGATTGAAAGATTGGCTTTGTTGATTGATAAAGACCATAGCGCCTTTTCCTTCTTTTTCTATGACTTTGAACATGTCATCTAATTTCTTATCTACATTACTTGTTAATGCTCCTAGAATATCATTATTAACCAAAGTGGAATTCATACGCACAACTATGGGTTCGTTTTTTTTCCAGTTACCTCTTGTTAAAGCAATATGTACTTGGTCATTTGTGGTTTGTTTGTATGCGCGCAAGCGATAGGGACCGAAATTTGTATTAATAGTAAAGTCTTCTTCCTTTTCTATTAAAGAATCATGCTCCATTCTATAGGCTACTAAATCTTCTATAGACACCAATTTTAAATCAAACTTTTTAGCTACTTCGGCAAGTTCTGGTAAGCGTGCCATGGTTCCATCTTCATTCATGATCTCAACGATAGCACCAGCAGGGTTTAGTCCTGCCAATCTTGCAAAGTCTATAGCAGCCTCTGTATGTCCTGTTCTGCGCAACACGCCTCCGTCTTTAGCCTTGAGCGGGAATACATGTCCTGGTCTGCTTAAATCAAACGGTTTGATAGTTGGGTCTACCAAAGATTTTACTGTTTTGGCTCTATCCGCAGCAGAAATACCAGTGGTTACCCCATGTCCTTTTAAATCTATAGAAATAGTGAAAGCTGTTTCCATAGGGTCTGTGTTGTTGCCCACCATCATGTCAAGCTGTAATTCTTTACAACGGCTTTCGGTAATAGGGGTGCATATAAGTCCACGACCATGGGTTGCCATAAAATTGATGATTTCTGGGGTAATGTTTTCTGCAGCAGCTACAAAATCACCTTCATTTTCTCGATCTTCATCATCTACTACAATTATCACTCTTCCTTGCTTGATATCTGCAATAGCTTCTTCAATAGTGTTTAATTGTATTTTGGTTCCATTTTTTGTAGTAATCATAGTCCTCAATTTTGTTTGCAAAGATAAACAATGCTTGTGATACGTTATGCCGAAATTTTAAATCCATGTCATATTTTAAAGTATGGATCTTTCGGATGTAAAGATACATACTGTAAGTTCTTGCATATGAATGCGACGTATAGTAACTAACAATATGACTATTGGGTTTCTTAATAACTTTTTACGTACCTTTTTGTGAAAATGTTTACTTTTGAGTTCCCATAAAAATTCTGAAAAAAAATAGCCATGAGCGATACTATAGAAAGAATAAAATGTTTAATAATTGGTAGTGGTCCTGCGGGATATACTGCTGCAATATATGCTGCGCGAGCAGATCTAAGCCCTATTATGTATACAGGTATGGAGCCTGGAGGACAGTTAACAACAACAACAGAAGTTGATAACTTCCCTGGATATCCAGATGGAGTAGACGGTCCTACAATGATGGTGGAATTACAACAACAAGCAGAGCGTTTTGGAACGCAAGTGAGAATAGGTATGATTACCGCTGTTGAATTTAGTACAGAAGTTGGAGGAATACACAAAGCTACTGTTGATGGTAAAACACAAATAGAAGCTGAATCTATTGTTATTTCAACAGGAGCAACAGCAAAGTACCTTGGAATACCAAGTGAACAAAAGCTACGTGGAGGCGGAGTTTCTGCTTGTGCCGTGTGTGACGGATTCTTTTATAAAGGACAGGACGTTGCCATTGTAGGTGCTGGAGATACGGCCGCAGAAGAAGCTACCTATCTTGCTAATATCTGTAATAAAGTAACCATGCTCGTTCGTAAAGACTACATGAAAGCGAGTAAGGCGATGCAACACAGAGTTACCTCTACACCCAATATTGACTTACGCTACAATACCGAAGTCGATGAGGTGTTAGGAGATATGGTAGTAGAAGGATTGCGAATGAAAAATAGCCAAACTGGAACCACAGAAGATATTGCGATTACTGGTTTGTTTATAGCTATTGGTCATAAACCTAATACAGATATTTTTAAAGGACAGTTGGATATGGATGACACAGGGTACTTGATTACCGAAGGAAAGACGACCAAAACAAACTTACCGGGAGTATTTGCTAGTGGTGATGTACAGGATAAAGAATACCGTCAGGCGGTTACAGCTGCAGGTACTGGATGTATGGCAGCATTAGATGCGGAACGTTATTTGGCTACTGTTGGGACTGCTGTAGAAGCATAGGGTAGGGTTTACTCAATAAAAAAAAGGCTGCAATACTTAGTATTGCAGCCTTTTTTTATGTCTGTTGTTTTGTGGTTTTTTCATAAGGTGATCATAACTTAGCGCCCTTTTAAGTTTATAAACCTTCCCTTCTTTTATCCAGAGGTCGGTAAACTGGGCAAAACTAGCAGCTCTTTCTGGTTTCCTTTTGGCATTCCAAAGAAGCGATGTTCTCCTTTTTGAATGGCTCCATATAGGGTGTCGTTTTTGTGCAATGGAAAAACTTCTAGACTTCCAGCTATTAATGCTCTTCTAGATCTATAGACATTACTTTTGTACAAGCCATTTTTAATACTATTGATAAAGGTTCTTTTGGAGTTTGTAATACCTCCAAGATCATGATAGAATTCTATATCT
>JBLHII010000025.1:0-16353 GCA_047616265.1 Minisyncoccia bacterium | reverse complement strand
AGAGGTGTAGGCACTAATATTAGCATCTATTTTTAAAATATCATCATCATTTAAGGGTATGGAAACAACAATGTTAGAGGCAATGTCTGTGAGTTCTTCTGTTCCTATTCCTCCAGTAACCGCAGCGTTATCACCATCTTGGCTATAATAACTTGCAAGTAGATCAATCTCTACAGATTCTAACACTCTTTTTTTATAGCTAACGATAGTTTCTTGGCTATAGGCCATTAGGGTGGTAAAGCAAAGGATAAGTATAAGGATTTTTTTCAAGGGTCTGATTGTTTCTTATTTTCCTAAATTTTATTTATTAGTTGCATCCGCAACCACCACCAGTTTTACCTCCATTAGCTCCAGAAGCAGCTTCTCTATATGCATGTACGTTTGTTTCAAAACGCTTTATGGTTTTATCACTCAGAGCCATGTCTGGGTCATTAATGTTTACTTTCTCATATTCTTTTACAACTGCGCAAGAAGATAAAAATACTAGGGCTATAGCGCATATCAATATTTTTTTCATTATTGTGTATTTAGCGTAATGTTCTTGGATGTTTTAATGCTACCTGTGTCTGTGATGATAATACATTCAACACCTTTTAGTTGGTTAATTCTGTCTAATCCAGTCTCTAATCCCATTACAAATACCGAAGTAGCCAAAGCGTCTGCTAGCTCTGCAAGCGGAGCAAAAACAGTAACGCTTAAAATGCCGGATGATGGATACCCATTTCTTGGATCAATGATATGCGAAAATCTAGTAGCATTAAAAGTAACATATTTTTCGTAATTACCACTAGTAACAACGGCGTCTTTAATAGGTAGTATGGCAAATGCCCTGTTTTTATTAAGTGGATTGGTGATTGCAACCTGCCACTCTTTTCCTTTAGGTTGTGTGCCCCATGTATTCATGTCTCCAGAGGCATTAATAATACCTCCAGAACTCCCTTTTGAAATAAGTAATTTTTTTGCCTTGTCTGCGGCATATCCTTTGCCTATCGCTCCAAAGCCAATTTTCATGCCTTTATTTTTCAAGAATACAGTGGTGCTGTTCTCGTCAAGCATTACAGACTTGTAACCCACCTTTGCTACAGAGTTTTTTATAGCATTTTCAGAGGGCATTTGTTTCATGCTGCCATCATATTTCCAGATCTTATCCATAGCGGCATATGATATATCAAAAGCCCCGTCAGTAAGGGTGCTTATCTGTAATGCTCTTTTGATAAGCATGAAAAGCTCTTCGGAAATTTTAACAGGAGCAATACCTGCATTTTGATTTATTCTGGATGTTTCAGAATTTGAATCCCAAGAAGAGATCAGCGCTTCAATTCGACTTATTTCCTCAATAGCGATTTGTATGTCTTGTTCCCCATCCAGTTTGGAGTTTGCAACCACAGTGATTTCAAAATCACTTCCCATGAGGTATGTTTTTTGCTTATAAATTTCTTGGCTTATTACCGAAGTGGCAAAAAAATAAATGAATATGAAACTTAAAAGTTTAAGCATGGTACAGAGTGCAAATAGATGGTTATTTGGTGATTTTTTCTAATTCTAAAATATACTTTTCTGGTGTTATTTTTAAATAACTGGTTTCGCCTAGTACGGTGCCGCCTTCGTTTAAAACAACAACAAAAGGGAAAATTCCTCGTTTGTTATATCGCTCTGCTAAAGCATTGTTGTGCTCCTGTAGCTTTGGTGTTAAAGCATTTTTTTTACGTCTTGGAAAATCTGCTTGAACCATAATAAAATGAGTTTTAGCATATAGCTGGAATGTTTCAGATTCAAAAATTTCTTTATTTAATTTAATGCAAGGCGCGCACCAATCACTTCCTTGAAAGACAAGTACAATTGCTTTTTCTTCTAGTGCCGCGCGTGTTTTTGCATCCTCCATATTTGTGAGCCATTCTTGAGCTTGCAAAGTTGTAAGTGTTGTGAAACATAAAATGAAAAGTAACATATTTTTTTTCATAGTATATAAATTAAAAGGAATATGCGCTGTCCTTATTAAGTAATAATATTAAAGGTTAATTTATGTATAATATTTTAAATGGCATACCATTTCATTGAAGGATCTTTTTAACTGATTTTTTCATGTTTTTATAAAGCTGGTTAAGGTGTTTCTTGTTTTTTTATAAAACCGGAAAAGTGTTTACAGGTTTTATTCTATAGCATTGACTGCCTTTTTTAGACAATCAGGTTTTTGAAGGGACACATCTCTTAAAGATTATATTTGGTGTGCCTATACAAAGTAAAAAAGAGTACTTTTGCGCTTTATAGTTTAATGTAATACCCGGTATAATAGTAGCAGAATGAAACAAATCACCAACACCATATTAATGATACGCCCAGTGGCCTTCAGGATGAATGAAGAAACCAAGGTCAATAATTATTTCCAAGAAGACCTTGATTTAAAATACTCAGAAATCAATGCACAGGCGCAAGTAGAGTTTGACGCTTTTGTTGTAAAACTTCGTGGTGTAGGTGTTGATGTTATTGTTGAAGATGACGTAATGGGACAAGATACTCCAGACTCTATTTTTCCAAACAATTGGGTGAGTTTCCATCAAAACGGCACGGTAGCGCTGTATCCTATGTTTGCTGAGAACAGACGTCGTGAAAGACGTGAAGAGGTTATTACACGATTAGAAAAAGAGGGTTTTTTAGTAGAGGGCTTTATGGATTATACCGAAGCCGAAGATGAAGGATATTTTCTAGAAGGGACCGGAAGTTTGTTATTAGATCGCGAAAATGGTAAAGTGTATTGTGCTATTTCTGAAAGAGCACATGAAGAATTAATAGTAGAGTTTTGTGAAGATTTTGAAATGGATCCTATTATTTTTACCGCCAACCAAACGGTATATGATCAACGCAAGCCTATTTATCACACCAATGTAATGATGTCGCTGGCAGAAAACTTTGCGGTAATTTGCCTAGACGCTATTGATGATAAACATGAGAAGAAACATGTACTTAAGCACCTTAAAGAAACAAAAAAAGAAATCATACAAATTACCGAACCGCAAATGAATCAGTTTGCAGGGAACATGCTACAAGTTTTGGGTGCAGATAATCAAAAATACATGATAATGAGTGAGGCAGCTCGTTCTAGCTTAAGAAGTGATCAAGTAAAAGCAATCCAAAAACATTGCAAAATTTTGAGTAGTGATTTAAGTACCATAGAGACCTGTGGAGGTGGAAGTGCACGTTGTATGATGGCTGAGGTGTTTTTGCCTAAAAAACTAACCAAGGCATAACGCGCTTTTTTTTTGATTTTATTGAGATGCAATACGCTTGATCATACCTCCAAAAATAAAATAATGAAATGGTAGCATAATATACCAATAGGCTCTTCCTAATAACCCTTTGGGTCTAAAGGTGGCCGTTTGATGTAATACATCATGTTCATCTATTTTAAATTCTAACCAGGCTTCTCCCGGCACTCTCATTTCAGCAAAAAGCAGCAGCCTTTTTTCCTTTTTATCTGCTAGGATAACACGCCAAAAATCAAGAGCATCTCCCTCATAAATTTTATTAGGGTGTGTTCGGCCTCTTCTCAAGCCAACACCACCAAAAAGTTTGTCTACCGCGCCTCTTAGACGCCAAAGCCAGTTTGCATAGTACCAGCCGCGCGTTCCACCAATAGACCAAATATTTTCAAGCACTTTTTCTGGATTACTTAATGCAATGGCTTGCTTGTCTTTAACGCAACCATTTTCTGGTACCTCGACATACTTTTTAAGATCTTTTCTGAAACGACCACTGATCATAGAGTCTTTCCAACTAGAGACGACTTGGTTTTGTTTTATTTTTTTAAATGCTAATTCTATAGCCTTTAGATATGAAATAGATTCAATTTTTAAAATATCTTTTAATCTGGTATCGCTTGTAATTACTTCAACACGCATACTATCTACTAGATTGAGGGCTAGTTTGTATGAGGTTGAGGTTACAAAATAAAGCCAATAACTTGATATTTTTGGCGATAAAAACGGGAGGGTAATAATGCTTAAATTTAATTTTCTAAAACGAGCGTACCCTTCCATCATTTCCCGATAACTTAAAATATCTGGGCCGCCTATGTCAAAACTTTCACTGTAACAGTGCTCATTTCCTAATACACCAGTTAAATAGTTGAGCACGTCTCTTATAGCAATGGGTTGACACTTTGTTTTAACCCAACGCGGTGTTACCATTAAAGGTAGTTTTTCACAGAGATCTCTTATGATTTCGAAAGAGGCACTTCCACTACCTACAATAATAGCAGCACGTAATACAGTAACTGCAGCCTTGCCTTGGTACAATATGTTTTCTACATTTTTACGAGACCAAAGATGTTTAGACAGGCTTTCCTCATTGGCAATGCCTCCAACATAGATCACTTGTTTACAATTGGTAGGGGCAATGTATGCATTAAAGTTTTTTACAGAACGCTCTTCTTTTTCATCAAAATCACTAGTAGAGGAACTCATGGAGTGAATTAAATAATAGGCCGCATCAATATCTTTTGGAATTACATTAGGTGTTACCTCGTGCAAAAAGTCTATAATTACAATTTCAACTTGTTTTTTTAAGTCTTCTGAAATAGAAAGTCTATTGGCGTTTCTTACTGAGCACACCACTTGATGTCCTTGCGCTATTAATAGCGGAAGCAAGCGCATACCAATATATCCATTTGCCCCTGTAAGTAGAATTTTCAATACCGATGTTTTTTTAAAGATACACAGGTCTTCTCTAATGGTAAAGCCTTACGTTGGTATTAATTTAACTTTATGTGTTTCTTTTATCAAGGTTTGGGTAGGCTGCTATTTAAGAATGGTATTAAAAACAGTATCTTGAGCCTTTAAAATAGGCGAATATGAAAGTATTAAAAGGGGTGTTAATTTTTGGGGGAATTGGTGTGTTTTGCTCAGGTGTTTTTTCCATTTTTCACGAACAAGAAACGCCAATAAGCCAAATTACAGGTATGATAGGTATTGTTGTTCTTACCATTGTGGCTGGTATTGCTATTAAGAATAAACGCTAGAGGCTAAAGATCATCTATTCTCTCGGGGCTGGCAATTACCTTTGCGTTTAGCACCTTTTGTATAAACCTATGAATTTCTTTGTCCTTTCCTCGCGCTTGTATTTTAATAAAATAGTTGTCTTTGTAGATGGAGTATTCTTCTGCCTTTCCTTTATATAATACCAATTTATAGTAAGGTATCACTAAAGCATAACTCTCTAGCAAGGATCTAAAGCCAACAATGATTCCTTGAGGGCGCATTTCTATATTGCATTGATTTCTGTTGCTGTCTAAAATAAGTAGGTTGTGAATTTGAACACTTGTTTGTGTAATAATTAATTTAGGGGAGCCTATTCCTTTTAACTTAAAACGCTCTGATAAAGAAAAAGGTTTGCCAATTTCTTTATCAATTTTATTGTCTATTTGTTTGTTGTTGTAAGAGACGTTTACTAGCATTTTTTTTAGGTATTATTCTGTTATCGAAGGGTGTTGTTTGCTTTTTTTATAAAAAAAAGCGGCAATATATTTTATTCTTAGCAAAAATAATAAACGATAAAGGTTAAAAAAAGCCTTTAGGAGTGTGAATGCCTTTTGTGGTTAAATATATTAAAAAGCTTCCTCGTTTTACGATTTCTTGTGTGACGCTTTTCTGATACTTAAAGATACAAATAACTGTTCCAAAAAAGCCTTAAAAAAAACTATCTTTACAGCTTCAAAATAAATTCATGACCTTACAAGAAACCCTAAGTCAGAAAGTTAAAGAAGCCATTAATAATCTATATCAAGCAACTCTTGAAACTGTAGAGTTTCAAGCAACCCGTAAAGATTTTGAAGGTGACATCACTGTGGTGGTGTTTCCTATGTTGCGTGTGGTGAAAGGGAATCCTGCGGCTATAGGGGAGGCTATTGGAGCCTATTTAGTGGAACATGTAGCACCTGTGATCAATTTTAATGTTGTAAAAGGCTTCTTGAACATTGTACTAAGCGATGGGTATTATTTAGATTTTTTTGGAACTACAAATAACTGGAACACCTTTGGTACTCTTCCTACTAGTGATGACGCTATGATGGTAGAATATGCCTCTCCAAACACAAACAAACCGTTACATCTAGGACATGTGCGTAATGTTTTGTTGGGGTATAGCGTAGCGCAAATTGTAAAGGCGAGCGGTAAGAAAGTATACAAAACACAAATTATAAATGATCGTGGTATTCATATTTGTAAAAGTATGCTTGCTTGGCAACGATATGGTGTGGGAGAAACGCCTCAATCTTCAGGTAAAAAAGGAGATAAATTAGTGGGTGACTACTATGTGCGGTTTGATGTAGCATACAAAAAAGAAATAGCAGATCTTGTAGCACAAGGAATTTCAGAAGAAAATGCTAAGAAAGAAGCTCCTATTTTGATGGAAGCACACGAGATGTTGCTTAAGTGGGAAGCTGGTGACCAAGGCGTAGTGACCTTGTGGGAGATAATGAATGGTTGGGTATATGAAGGATTTGATAAAACCTATGCAGATATTGGGGTAGACTTTGATAAAAATTATTATGAAAGTAATACCTATTTGCTAGGTAAGGAATTTATAGCAGAGGGTTTGGCTGCTGGAGTTTTTGTAAAAGATCCTGATGGCTCTGTTTGGTGTGACCTTACAGATGAAGGATTAGATCGTAAAATTGTATTACGTGCAGATGGAACTGCAGTTTACATGACACAAGATATAGGAACGGCAATTCAACGAGTAAAAGATTACCCAGATATTAGCGGGATGATTTATACGGTTGGAAATGAGCAAGACTATCATTTCCAAGTATTGTTTTTGATCTTAAAAAAATTAGGTTTTGGATGGGCAAAAAACTTATTTCATTTAAGTTATGGTATGGTAGATTTGCCTGGGGGTAAAATGAAATCTCGAGAAGGTACCGTTGTAGATGCAGATGATTTAATTGAGGATATGACCGCAACCGCATGTGCTATTTCAGAAGCACTAGGGAAGATTGACGACTTTACCAAAGAAGAAAAAGAAACCTTGTACAAAACCATTGGGCTTGGAGCTTTAAAATACTACATTCTTAAGGTTGATCCAAAAAAACGGATCTTATTTAACCCAGAAGAGAGTGTTGATTTTCAGGGAAATACAGGGCCGTTTATTCAATACACCTATGCCCGTATTCAATCAATTTTAAGAAAAGCAGAAACTCCTAAAGAAGTGTTTTCTGCTCCTATGCTTGTTCTTCACCCCAAAGAAAAGGAGGTCTTAAAGACCTTGCAGCTATTCCCAGAAACCATACAATTAGCAGCCTCTAATTACAGTCCTGCATTGATCGCAAACTATACATATGATTTGGTAAAAGAGTTTAATTCTTTTTATCAAAACGTACCTATTTTTGCTGCAGAAAATCCAGCAGAGAAAGAATTTAGAGTTGCATTGTGCGCAGCAGTTGGGGCTGTTATTAAAACAGCATTTTCTTTGCTAGGCATCCAAGTGCCTTCAAGAATGTAGTTGTCTTAAAACAATAACTGTACAGAAATATTAGGAGTAAAGCCCAATGAGAATTGAGTAATTCTATTGATATACGCTGCGCCTTCATTATTTGTTTCTATCCTGTAATAACTGCTTAACTCATTTTTTGTGTCAAATATATTGAGTAAAGCTAGGTTTATTCTGGCGTTAAAAGTGTCATCGAGACGTGCGTTATAAATAGCTGAAATATTTGTTCTGAAATAGGGTTTTAATAGTTCGTTATTAGGGCTGTTGTACTGTATTTGAGCGGTGCTGTTTGTATTTGTAATAGCGGTGTCATTAAGGGGTGTAGTATACGGTAGTCCAGAATGATAGTTAGCTCCTGCAGCAATAGTAAAGGATTTAATAGCATAGGTAGCAATGGCCTTAAGTACATGATTTACGTTAAAGTTTGCTCGAAACTCTTGAGGTGCTAGCGTTTCAAATTCATAGCTACTATTGATGTTTGTGTAACTTAACCAAGTGGAAAGGTTTTTAACTTTTTTACCTATAGAAAGTTCTATCCCGTTTGCGGTATAGTTTCCTATGGCTTGTGTGTTCTGTAATTGATTCCTAAAACCCAAGTTGCGAGTGTTAATTCCAGCTACTTTTTTTAAAAATGCCTCTGCACTTAGTGTCCAGCCTTTTCTAGCGTAATCTGTTCCAAAAGAAATTTGGGTGCTTCTTACTAATGGATTCTGGGTTCTATCTGCTATAAGCCACTGTTTGTTTTCTATTGCTAATAATTGGTTTTCCCTAGCCGTAAACTGTAAGATGCTTTGATGTTTCTTTTCAGCAGCAATAAATGCATTCCAGTGCTTTTTTATGTTGTGTGATATATTGATTCTTGGTTCTAGCTGTGTTTCAAAATTAGATAAGTTGGTTGCCCTTCCTCCAAATGTAATAGTTGTTTTGTTATCAAAAAGACACCCAATGCCCTGTAGATAAAACCCATTGCTAATGCCTCTAGCTTTACTTAAGACAGGGATTGAGTTGCTATCTAAAACGTGTGTGTCATCTACTGAGGTGTCTGTGTGTTGGAATCCCCCTTCTACTGAAAACTGGTCGTTTATGTTATAGCTAGCATCAAACTTCAATGTTTGTTCTTTTACTTGATTGCGTTGTGAGGCTTCGGTAGCTAATTCTATCTGTTTGTTTTGCGCATCTGCTTTATAGGTGCTGTTGCTGTAATGAAAGATAGTGCTAATGTTTGATGTCCAGTCTCGTTTATAGTTAAAACCACCTAAAAGGGTTTTTTGTTTTAGTTCATTAAAAGTAGCTGTAGAGACATCATTTATAAATAACCGTTCCTTAAATTCAAGGCCATTGCTAATGGTCATGAAATGATAATTTAATTTGTCTTTTGGTGTGATATCCCAGAGCGCAGAAATACTGATGTCATAAAAGCTGAAATTTTCATCGGTAGTCCTTAGGGCTTCTGTTGCTGTGTTATTTAGGTTTGTTATTTCTGTGTTCTGAAAGGTGCGTTCAAAGAAAGATTTATAAATAGGGTTTCCGATGCCGTTATTTATAGCTGTTCTTCCAGAAGCATGTATGGCAAAAGTAGTTGAAATAGGGACCTTGATAAAAGCATTTGCACTGCTTAAATTAACACCCACGCCTCCATCGACTTCTGGATCAATTGTATTGGTTGGATACATATGTAAAACTCCAGAAACTCCTTCACTATACCTGGGGTGAGTTCCATTTTTATAGATAATTACATTGTCTATTAGGTTGGGGTTGAGGGCAGATATGAGTCCAAAAAAATGTCCAGATTGGTACATGCGAATATCGTTCCAGAGAATAGTTACTTCGTCACTAGCGCCTCCTCGTATGTTTATGTTTGAAGCAGTTTCATCATAGCTTTCGATACCCGGCAGTGCTTGCGCGATTTGTAAAACATCTGGTTCTATTAGGCTTGGTAAAATTTCAAAGTTGTTTTTTTTTATAGTAACGGCGCCTTTGTTTGTTTTTTCAATTCCTTTGGCGATATAGTTTGAAAGGGTGACAGTAGGCAGTTGATTTATAAACTGTGTATTGATGAAAATAAAAGGACATGTACCTATTGTGTTTTCTGCTGCGCTGTATACAACAATCTCTTTAACAAATAGATCGTCCAGGTATACTTGAAGTACTTCGTCATCTGCAATAGCATCAATATTTAAAACACCTCCTTTATTTGCAAAGTAGGTTTTGTTGTTTGCTGTTGCGATAACGTTTATTGGTTTTCCTGTTTGTGTATTGATAAATGTAGCGCAAAAAGGGACCAGTTTTTTAGAAAACTGAACGGTTAGATAGCGCTCATTAATAATAGTGAATGTAATGTTCTCTTCAACTGTAAAGCTATTTAATATTTCAGAAAGTGTGTTATTTTTTGCGGGACTGGATACAGTAACTCTTTTTGCTACTTTACTGTTGTAAGAAAATTTAACATCAAATATATCCTCTAATTGAGAGATAGCTTCTGTGAATGGAATGGTTTTAGTCGTGTCTTGAGCAAAAGAAAAATTGATTCCAAAAAACAATAAAAAACAGAGGTATAGAGTGCTATACTTATTGTTTTTTAGGGTCATAAATTTGTACGTCATTTTTTAAATCTTTGCTAAAAGAAAGGCTAAGCGGTAGTGTTACCGTGCGGAGTGCTTCCGTTATATTAGCGTGTGTAAAGCTACCAGTGTAACGTAAAGTTACATCAATATTTTTTGTTGTGATCGTAACGTTGTATTGATTTTCAATTTCCGCCAAAACAATATCTAAGGGTACATCTACGAAACTACTTTCATTAAAAATCCAATTAGGTTTTGACGTGTACACTTTATTGTTGACTATTTGAGCCCCAAAAGTAAATGAGTCTCCAGGGCTTACCAATGTGTTTAGTCCATTTGCATTAACCGTTACCAGCCCTTCATAACAAGAAACAACAAGGAGGTCATTTTTTGTATTCACATTAAATGAAGTTCCCAACACTTTTACGCTACCATTTGATGTTGTCACTGTAAATGTTTCTCCTTTTGCAACCTCAAAAAAGGCTTCTCCTTCAAGTGTTACTTCTCTATTAAACGGCCAACTATATTTTTTATAACCTACTCTTGTGTTTTTTTGTAATGTTATTTTTGAAGCGTCAGGTAAATTAACCATTTCTATTTGAGCCAAAGAAGTTTCTACGTTAGTAGATATAGAAGCTACAAACACAGAAGAAACAGCTAGTAGTACAAAAATTGCAGCTATTTTTAATAGTGCAGACATGGTGATTACTTTAGAGGTCTCTTGTGCCTTATTCTTGACAAATTGCGAGCGCTCCTTCAGCTCTTGCATCCCTGAAGTTATGTCATGTACAGGGATAGCAATGCGTTTGGTGTGCGCATCTATTTTTTTATAAAGCTTAAAGTCTGGCCATGCATTTAGCAAATCCATATCTGCAGGACTTGCTTCATTGTTTAGCCATCTCTCTAATGATTCTTGCGTGGGCATATTTTGGTTTCTTACTATATAACAGTTGGATAGTCGTTTTACCACCTTAAGGGATTATAAATTTTCAATAGTCTCTCTAAGTTTTTCTAAAGCGTCCAATACTCTCTTCCCTGCTGCCTTTTCTGAAATATTATAAATAATAGCAATTTCTTTATATTTTTTACCCTCTACACGGCTCATTAAAAATGCAGTTCGTTGCAGTTCGGTGAGGCTATTTAGCGCCTTTTGTAGTTTTTCCCCAAATTCTTTTTCTTCCAATACAAATTCTGGAGTGCTCTTGTCTGATTTTCGTTTTACACCCTCCATGTATTTAAACTGTACCTTTTTATGCGCTACGGTATTTAAAAAAAGATTATTGGCAATAGTAAAAACGTAGCTCTTGGCTTTTTCAGGAGTGACTTTACTACAGTTTTGCCATAGCTTTAAGAATGCTTCTTGTACCAAATCATAAGATGCGTCTCTGTCTTTTGTTTTAAAGAACATAAAGTTGCGTAATGACTGTACATGTTCTTTGTAGACCTTGTCAAAGGCTTTCTCTTTGCAGATGTTTGTTTCTTTTTCTGTCATTTTACATATGTAAAACTATGTAAAAAAATTAGTTTTATTGCTGTGATATTTTTGATGTTCGTCAAAACGGTTTTTATTTGTACAGTAGTTTTTTATGCTATTGCTTCTCTCTTCTAGTAAATGTTTTTGAAATAATTTGTAAAGCTACATCACTTATTGTAGAGGTTTGTTTGAGTTTTTTTATAAAAACAGTTACTTCTTCTTTTGAAGCTGGACACCCTAAGTTTTGACCATTCGCATTAAAAGAATCCTCAACAAGTACTCCTTCACTATTTAAAATAACCCAAAATGGTAGTCCAGATTTGATTCCATTATATTTTTTTAATAGCTCCATTCCTCCAGGAGTTTCGAGTTCTTTTTTATCTTTTGCTTCTAAAACGACTAGTTCAATAGTTTCATAACTTGTTTCAAAAAAGGCTTTGGTTGTTTTGCTGTTCATGTTTTTGTCCATGAGCTTGCACCAACCACACCAGGATGCACTAAACTTTATAAAAACATGTTTATTTTGTTTTGCAGCTGTTTCAAGAGCTTCACTAAGAAGTTTCTCAGCATTTTCTTGTGCGCTAATTGAAGTTATACAAAGCATCACTAGTGCTAGTATGAGGATTTTTTTCATGAATTATAACGTTTAGTTGGTTTTACTGATTTTTGTATACGGTTCCAAGTTTCATAACAAATGCAATCTTTTTTAACACCGAAATGTCCTGCAAAGGGTCTTCTTTAGTGGCAACAATATCTGCCTGCATACCTGTTTTTAGGGTGCCAAGTGTTTTTTCTTTACCTAGCAGTGTAGCCGCATTAATTGTAGCGGTTTTAATGGCTTGATTTTCGTCCATTCCATATTTCACCATCAATTCAAATTCACGTGCATTGGTTCCGTGGATGCTTACGCCACTGTCTGTTCCAAAAGCAATATTAATATTTGCTTTCAAGGCCTTTTTAAAGGAAGCCTCAACTACGGGTGCTACTTGTTTTATTTTGTCAATAATAGCTGGAGGGATGTTAGGGTTGACAGACAGCTCTTCATACACAGAAACACCTGCTAATAACGTAGGAACTAAGTAAGCACCAGTTTCTTTAAAAAGGCTAATAGATTCATCATTTAAGTATGAGCCATGTTCAATAGAGTGTACACCAGCACGAAGCGCTGCATTAACTCCTTCTGCCTCATGTGCGTGGGCTGCAACTTTTCTGCCTAAACTATTAGCAGCTGCTACAATAGAGACCATTTCATCATTGGTTAGTTGTTGTCCAACTCCTGCAGCTGTATTGCTTAATACACCTCCTGTAGCTGTTATTTTAATAACATCTGCGCCAGATTTAACCAAGGCTCTCACGGCTCTTCTACAATCATCGCTACCATCACAAATACTTACATCTTGTCCCGCCATTTCTAAAATAGCATCATTATATCCATGAAAATCTCCATGACCTCCTGTAGCCGAGACTGCTCCGTTAGATGCAATTATGGTTGGACCTTTAATAATATTTTTACCAATGGCTCTTTTTAAGGCATTCATAATATGTGGATTACCGCCTAGGTTGCGCACGGTGGTAAAACCGGCCATGAGAGTTCGTTCAGCGTATGGAATAGCCTTATAGGCAGCGTCTGCTTCTTCAAGTGTTGTCCATTCATGTGTAATAGCGTTAGGGTCACGCTCTCCGGTAATATGGGTGTGCATGTCTATAAAACCAGGCATCACAAACTTATCTTTTAAATTAATAATCGTTACTTCTGTCCTCTCTAAGCCAAGCTGCGCAATGTCTAAATATCCATCACGAACTTCTTTTATTGTTCCGTTTTCAATAACAATTGTTTGTTCTGTTTTTGGTGTTGTTCCAGGAATAGCAAGCAATGTGCCCGCATAAATAACCTTAGTTTGTGCATGCAAAGATCCTGTAGAAATAATAAATGAAAGTGTTAGTAGTGTGATAAGGTGCTTCATGTTGGGTATGTTTAAGTAGTGACAAGATACAATTATATAGGTTGTTTTTTAGTTTATAAGATTGATTTTATTCTTATTTCAAGAGTGATTTCTTCTGAAATTTCAGAAGAAAAAAAACCTCTTTTTATTGACTTTGCTACTTTGAAACTTCCTAATCAATTAGTATATTTGTGGTTCAATCTTTTACGGTTTTCGATAAAGATTTTGCATAAAAAGAATTCATTATGTTCGATAATTTAAGTGATAAGTTAGATAAAGCCCTTCACGTCCTAAAAGGACACGGGAGCATCACAGAGGTTAATGTTGCCGAAACGTTAAAAGAAGTACGCCGTGCTTTACTAGATGCCGATGTTAACTTTAAAATCGCCAAAGAGTTTACGAATACCGTAAAAGAAAAGGCATTAGGTCAAAACGTGTTAACATCATTACAGCCTAGCCAATTAATGGTGAAGTTAGTGAAAGATGAGCTTACTGCCTTAATGGGAGGTGAAGCTGCGGGTATTAACTTAAAAGGGTCACCAAGCATTATTTTAATGTCTGGTCTCCAGGGTAGTGGTAAAACAACCTTCTCTGGAAAGCTAGCCAATTATTTAAAAACTAAAAAAAGCAAGAAGCCTTTATTAGTTGCCTGTGATGTATATCGTCCAGCAGCCATCAATCAATTGCGTATAGTTGGTGATCAAATTGGGGTTGAGGTATTTAGTGATGAGGGAAATATGGATCCTGTTGCTATTGCTACTAAAGCTGTTGCACATGCTAAAGCAAATGGTCATAATGTTGTCATTGTGGATACAGCAGGACGTTTGGCTGTTGACGAAGTGATGATGCAGGAAATAGAGAATGTACACAAAGCACTTTCTCCAGATGAAACGTTGTTTGTTGTAGACTCTATGACAGGTCAGGATGCGGTAAATACAGCAAAAGCTTTTAACGAGAGATTAAATTTTGATGGAGTTATACTTACCAAATTAGATGGTGATACGCGAGGTGGTGCAGCAATTTCTATTAAGAGTGTTGTAAACAAGCCTATCAAATTTATTGGTACAGGCGAGAAGATGGATGCTATAGATGTATTCTATCCAGATCGAATGGCAGATCGAATCTTGGGAATGGGGGATGTTATTTCCTTAGTAGAAAGAGCCCAAGAGCAATTTGATGAGGATGAGGCAAGAAAACTACAAAAGAAAATAGCCAAAAACCAATTTGGTTTTGATGATTTTTTAAAGCAAATCAATCAAGTAAAGAAAATGGGAAGCATGAAAGACTTGGTAGGTATGATACCAGGTGCTGGAAAAGCATTAAAAGATGTAGATATTGATGACGATGCTTTTAAGCATATAGAGGCCATTATTCAATCTATGACGCCCATAGAACGAAGCGTTCCTAATACGATTAATACAAGCCGTAAAAACCGTATTGCAAAAGGGAGTGGTACTTCTGTGCAGCAAATTAATCAGTTGCTAAAACAGTTTCACCAAATGAGTAAAATGATGAAGATGATGCAAGGTGGAGGCGGTAAGAAGATGATGCAAATGATGGGTAAAATGAGTTAAATAGTAACCGCTACAAAGTAATTTTTTTTAAAAGTATAGCATATGACGATCTTAGATGGTAAAAAAGTATCAAACGATATAAAAACTGAAATTGCTGCAGAGGTCCAAAAGATGAAAGATGCTGGCGAAAAAGTACCGCATTTAGCTGCTGTAATTGTAGGTGATGACGGTGCGAGTTTAACCTATGTTGGAAGTAAGGTGCGCTCATGTGAGCGTGTTGGTTTTGAGTCTACTATGGTACGCATGTCTCATACTACCAGCGAGCTGGAACTACTAGATAAGATCAAGGAATTAAACCAAAATGATGCTATTGATGGTTTTATTATTCAATTACCATTGCCTCCTCAGATTAATACACAACGTGTGTTAATGGCAGTAGACCCAAGTAAAGATGTAGATGGTTTTCACCCAGAAAACTTTGGGCGTATGGCATTAGATATGTCAACGTTTATTCCTGCAACTCCTTTCGGAATTTTAGAATTATTAGAACGTTATAAAGTAGATACAAAAGGAAAACATACCGTGGTTATTGGTAGAAGCCATATTGTAGGAAGACCAATGAGTATTCTAATGAGTCGTAAAGGCTGGCCAGGAAACAGTACTGTAACCTTAACACATAGTAACACAAAAAATATCACACAAATAATTAGTCAGGCGGATATCGTAATTTCTGCTCTAGGAGTCCCTAATTTTTTAAAAGCAGAGATGGTAAAAGATGATGCCGTTATCATTGATGTGGGTATTACTCGAGTAGAAGATACCTCTAGGCCTAAAGGATATAGAATTGTTGGTGATGTAGATTTTGATGAAGTGAGTAAAAAGGCAAGCTTCATTACTCCTGTTCCAGGAGGCGTTGGTCCAATGACTATTGCCATGTTGCTGAAAAACACATTACTAGCAAGAGAACAACGTGCAGGTTCCTCAAGGTAATATGAATAAACACTTCAGAGGTAGCATTACGTCATATCACATTTGCTAAGCAAAATAAATAAAAAAGCCTTCTAAAATTTTTAGAGGGCTTTTTATGTACTGTGTTTTAGTGACGGTTTACGATACAGTAGTTTTTTCTGCATATTCTTTTTTATAAATAGAGAGCATTAATAAAAACAGACTAATGAGAAGAGGTCCAAAGATAAGGCCTATAAACCCAAAGAGAGGAACACCAACAATAACACCAATGAGCGTGACAAGTGGGTGTATATTGTCTAGCTTTTGGAGAACGAATAATCTAATGATATTATCTGCAGATCCTACTACTACAAGTCCATAAATTAAAATTCCCCAAGCAGTTCCTGTGTTTCCAGTAGAAAACTCTACAA
>JBLHII010000024.1:0-16525 GCA_047616265.1 Minisyncoccia bacterium | reverse complement strand
GAATTGAACGGAACTAGACTACTAAGCCGCACCACAATAAAAACAATAATGGCCAATCAAATAGGTGCCTTATGGGGCGAAGACCCAAAAGCTCACTACGGGCTGGCTTTTATGGTGCTAACAAAAAAAGGAGAAGGGGCTGGAGGCAGTGGAAGTTCAGGAACATTTAGTTGGGGTGGCTATTTTAACACCTCTTATTTTGCAGATCCTGAGGAACAAATTATTGGAATCCTATTAAAGCAAACACAGAAGATCACATCAGATGATACGGGTTGGCAATTTCCTATATTAGTTGGGCAGAGCCTTGATAATTAACCTACATTATAATTAAACCCAATTATTATAAAAATTAGTATTACATCAGTAATTCTATTGTTCTCCTTTTTAATTTATGGGACGGAGAATCCTCAAGTGCAGGCAATTTTCAACTTTGACACCCCTTATGGGGAAAACAAAGCCGTTGGAAAATATGTTGAGATAAATGGTGCTAACATCTATAATATGGAAAAGGCAAACCATTGCTTTTAATTCATGGAAATGGAGGTATATTAAATCCATGGGGAATCAGATCGATGGCTTCAAAAATAAGTATCGCGTAATAATAGCTGAAAGCAGAGGACACCGTAAGTCTGAATTGAAAACAGATGCGTAGAACTGTAAACAAATCACAGCAGACTGGGAAGGCTTAGTAAGTCATTTAAAATTAGATTCTGTCTCTATTGTAGGGTGGAGTGATGGTGAAATAATAGGAATAAAAGTGGGGATCAGTTCTCACTCAAAAATAAATAAAAAAATTGCGATGGGCTCTAATATATGACCTGATGCAACTGAAATGCCCTATGCTACTATTCTTACATACTGGAAATATAAGGTACTAATTGAATCTAAAATTATAGAAAAAGACACTACCGAAAACTAGAAATTGCTTAAACAGCACTATGGACTTATGCTCGAGCAAACCCCGATTCCAGTGTCAGACCTATCAAATATTAAGGCAAAGGTATTAATCATTGCTGGAGACGAAGAAGGCATTAAAACAGAACACACTTTAGAAATCTATAAAAATACACCCAACGCACAACTATGCATAATGCCAGGAACAACTCATTATGCACCCGCATCAAATACCAAGTTATTTAATGGAATTACAGATGCCTTTTTATCAAAACCGTTTAAGCGACCAAATTCTGATACAGTAGAAATGATTGGATATTAATTTCACATAATTACTTGAAAGGCCTCGTTCATAAAAAGGAACGAATTGCTAATTTGGATATAACAACTATCTAATTATAAATTGTTATGGATTTAAAAGAACAGCGTAGCGCTAGATCTTTCTCTTACAAGTCTAAAATGTCTTACGTTTATCATCACATAGCCTGCACGTAAAAAATAGATACCCATAGATTTTAAAGAGATCAATACGCTACAAGAAAATGTAAAATTAGGTTTATTAGCCTTTTTAGACCAAAAACAACTAGAAGTAGCAACGCAAAAAGGTCAACTGTTTAAATTTTCCTAAATTAAATTTATGAATACTGTATTTTCTGATGTGATAGAAGATCAAAATTGTGATACTCTTTATTTATACTATCGCTTTTTTTGAATTTCATAATGATTATCAGTTATTCAAATTTTCTTCTTTAATTTTATAAAAAAAGATGGAATTTTGTAAGTTAAATTTAGTCTATGATAAATGCTTACATACGAGGAACTGGTTCATATGCCCCTGAAAATATTGTTAAAAATAGCTTTTTTGAAAGTGTTGGATCGACCGATACATGGATATTTGAAAACCTAGGAATAAAGGAGCGTCGAATTTCAACAGGAGAAACCACAAGTGATTTAGCATACCAAGCTGGGTTGGAAGCAATAAAAAATGCAGGTATCCTCGCATCAGATATTGATCTTATAATTCTAGCAACGGCAACTGCAGACAGATTAGCACCTTCTTGTGCATGTTTTGTACAGGAGAAATTAAACGCAGTTAATGCTGTTGCCTTTGATATTTCAGCAGTGTGCTCTGGTGCTTTATTTGCAACCGCTACAGCAGTACAATATATTAAGTCTGGTATGTATAAAAACGTACTTGTTATAGGAGCAGATACTTTTTCTACTATCACAGATTGGTCTAGAAGAGATGCCGTATTTTTTGGAGATGGTGCAGGCGCCCTAGTGCTTTCAGATACAACAGAAGATAAAGGATTTATAGACTTTATTTTACATACAGATGGTACCGGGAAAGAACATTTTACAATCCCTGCTGGTGGTTCCGAAAAACCAGCGTCTGCTGGTAGTGTTGATAACCGAGATCATTATTTTAAAATGAATGGTCCTGAAGTATATAAAACTGCAATTGAGGTAGTTCCAAAATGTATCAATGAAATACTAACAAAAAACAAACGTAGTATTGATGATGTTAAATTCCTTTTACCTCATCAACCAAGCATAAAAATTCTACAAGAAGTTGCAAGACGGGTACAGTTGCCTTTTGAAAAAGTAAAAACTAATATGGATAGATACGCAAACACATCTGGAGGAACCATCCCAATAATTCTTGACGAAACATTAAAAAACAACACGTTTAAAAAAGGAGATTTATTATTATTTGCAGCCGTAGGTGCTGGATGGACTTGGGGAACTGCCCTGTATAAATGGTAATTTTCAATATTTAATTTTCTTAAAAACTACTTATATGCTATCAAATACAACATTCTTAATCACTGGAATTGCAGATAAAAATTCTCTCGCTATGTACGTAGCAAAAGAGATCGTAAAACAAGGTGGAAAGGTTATTTGCACTGGGCTTGGTGTAAGTGCTCATCATACAGATTTGTCTGAAAAGGCTAAGGGATTCCTATCTCAAAACTTTGAAGACTTTAAGGATGCCATTACCCAAGAGCTAGGAAGTTCATCCGTCGAAATACTAGACGTTACTATAGATGCAAACATAGCCTCTTTTGCCCGCACTCTTTCAGAAAAAAATATAAAACTAAACGGTTTCCTTCATGCCATTGCGATGGATAAAACCATTCGTAAGAAAGTAGTAAAACCCTTACTAGAGGTAACCAAAGATGAATTTTGTGATACTATGGATGTATCTGCCTATTCTCTTATCAGGCTATCTCATTACTTACTCAAATATAATGTACTACAAAAAGGGGCCTCTATCTGCTCCCTTAGCTATATAGCTGCTGCTAAGGTTACCTTTCACCCCTACCGAAATATTAGTATTGCAAAAGCTGCATTAGAAAGAATCACTATTGAACTAGCCGATGAGCTTGGCAGGTCTCATGATATTCGTGTGAATGTAATTAGATTCTCTCCCTATATGGGAAGTAAAGCAGGAAATGCTACACTAAATGAAGAAGATGTTCGAACATCCAATAAAATGAGCCCTCTTGGAAATGCAAAACCGATGGATCTTGCCTATGAGGTTGTTCATCTATTTAGACCAGAGCTTTCAATCACTGGAGAAATAAGACATGTGGATGGTGGTTATAACATTACGGGATAAAATCAAATGTTTTGAATTTAATAATTGCCCTATGGGAAAAAAAATCAACTTCTTCATATTATCTATAATTGTTATTATTTGTGTTTATAGTGCAAATAACTACCAGGAATTAACAGCTACAATAGATTCTGGGGATACGGCTTGGATGATTGTAGCTAGTGCATTTGTGTTATTAATGACTCCTGGGTTATCATTCTTTTATGGAGGTATGGTTTCTAAAAAAAACATCATTTCTACGATGCTTCAAAGTTTTATTGCACTTGGTGTTATTAGTATTCTTTGGGTGTTGGTAGGTTTTAGTTTGGCGTTTGGAGACAGCATTGGAGGAATTATAGGCAATCCTTTCACCTATTTTGCATTTAACAATGTGGGGCTAGAGCCAAACTCAGATTTTTCTTCAACCATACCCTTTTTACTTTTCGCGCTGTTTCAATTAAAATTTGCAATTATTACCCCAGCTTTAATTACCGGAAGTTTCGCAGGTCGAGTTCGTTTTAGAAGCTATATCTTTTTTATGGTACTATTTAGCCTTCTTATATACTGCCCATTAGCACACATGACTTGGCATCCAGATGGGCTGTTTAGAAATTGGGGCATATTAGATTTTGCGGGGGGAACTGTAGTACACATGTCTGCAGGTTTTGCAGCCCTAGCGGGTGCTCTGTTTTTAGGAAAAAGGAAAGAAGCAATTCAAAGTCCTGCCAATGTTCCGTATGTAATTCTTGGAACAGGACTACTTTGGTTTGGCTGGTTTGGGTTTAATGCTGGTTCTGCTCTTGGGGCAAACTCAGATGCAGTAATTGCTTTTGCAAATACAAACATAGCTTCTGCTACAGCAATGATAACCTGGATTTTTTACGAAAGGATGCTAGGTAAAAAAATGTCTGCAGTAGGTGCTTGTATCGGTGCTGTAGTTGGTCTGGTAGCAATTACTCCTGCGGCTGGTTTTGTAAATATTGGCCAGTCAATGTTTATTGGGTTTATAGCCGCTGTTGTTTCAAATTATGCCATTCACCTAAAAAATAAGACCAATGTCGATGACACACTAGATGTGTTTCCAAGTCACGGAGTTGGTGGTATTGTTGGAATGCTACTAACAGCAGTTTTTGCCACAGAAGTTGGGCTAATATATGGAGAAACACAAACATTTATGTATCATCTTTTAGGATTGGTACTTGTATCTGTATTTTGCTTTTTCGGAAGTTACCTTCTGTATATGATTGTTGACAGGGTTTTAACAATGCGAGTTAGAGAAGATCAAGAAGAAAGAGGCTTAGATTTAAGCCAACATGGAGAAAAGTTAGAGTAATGAAAAACTTGTCAATATAAAATGAAATTAAAAATTAAAAGCCTCGTCATATGTCAAATATAACGAGGCTTCTTTTATGTTAATTACTGTAGACGTTACATGAGGATAAATGTTTTAAAACCCTTGTGTAACGTAAGCCATTATAAAAGGATCCAGGTACTCTATTAAAATATACCAATATTGTTTGATTATTACTATAGCAGAGGTGACAAAAAGCACTAAAAACCTATTAAAAACCTATCTTATTAGCGTAGATTTACACACGCAAAAATGATACAAGGTATGGAAAATAATAAAGTGCAGAATTATATAAAAAATGTCTTAGAAAATATGCCTCCTGGATGGTTGAATACCACAACTCACCGTTTAGATATTTATGATGAATCTTTAGCTAAAACTCAATTTTTAAATAGGTTTGAAAACTTATTTAATGATGGAATTTATAAAACTTCAGCATTAAATGAATTACCTACTGCTTATGATTATATAAGACTAGGACATCCTCTGTCGTGTATCTTAGAATGGGGAATTGCAAAGGCTCATAATCTACATTCAAAAAATGTAATTAGTTTTTCTTCAAAGACAATACCTGTATTTGCTATTTTAAGAAAAAACCTGTTAGAACATAAAAAAACCCAAATCATTTATACTGGAGACGCTCCAGACTTTTTTAATGTGGACCTACTAAAACAGGTGTACGGATATTCCTTTAATTTAATACGCGTTGAAAATCTAGAGGAGGTCCCAGAGTGTAACGGAAGCACTATTTTTATTTCACAACAGGATGATATTTGGAATATAAATCTTAGTCAAAACATAGACTTTATAGTTAATACGCACTCACATCTTGGAAGCATCTTAGTAGTACATGGAGCACAAAATGAAGCCTACATCTCAGAAATTCAGCACGTACGAAGGAGAGAGACCATTGCAATGACGCCAGCTAATTGTTTTACTGTGCTTAGCTTGCTTTTAAAGATCGCATCTGTCGCTAGTAAAGATGAACATATAGAAACCAATAAAGCATCCGTCTTAGCGTCTATTACCGCTATTACTGGCGCCAACACGACCGCATTAGTAGCCTCCAGCGGACTTTCTATTCAATATGCAATTATGATGGGGCTCATTGATGATGCCCTAGAGCAACATAAAGGAAAAGCTATTAAAATTATTGTTCCCCCAAATTGCTATGGCGGAACCAACGATCAAGCCAGAAGAGTAGCTGCCTGTATTGATGCTGTTGAAATAGTAGACTTACCGGTAGATGGTGATAACGATATGGTGAAAAGTATAGATACCGTATTGGCTAAAATTGCTCATGAAGATGCAGTTCCATACATCATTGCAGAAATTCCGACAAACCCAAGAGTTGAAGTGCCAGATCTTGTAGCATTAAAAAAAGTTTTAAGCACTCCACGTAAAACAAGCAATGGTGGTAACGCTATCGATCCTGTGTTTATTTTAGATCAAACATTTTGCCCCAATGTTCACTTTTTAGGTGAGTCTGAAATACTCGCTTCCATACGAACAATATCATATGCTAGTGGATCAAAATTTCCAAGTGGCGGGCAGTGTACAGCTGGCTATTGTATTGGAAACAAAAAAGCAGAAGCATTGATGGAGAACATAGAAGTACATTTAAGACTTTGCGATAATGAAGCTACAGCCCTTCAGTATGAAATATTAGCAAAGCAATTGCCCTCTATGAATCAAAGGATTAAGGATGCTTATAAAAATACCCAAGAATTTGTAGACTATATTCATGAGGTTTTACCTGAAGCAAAAATCAACTTTGTTTCTTCAGATCTTGTAAATAAGGGGTTTACCCCTTCTGTTTTTTCGTTAGACCTGCCCACTAAAGGAACTACTGCTGCAGAAAAAGAAACGTATAAGAGAGCATTGAATCATACCTTAATCAATGCAATGATCACTAAAATTCCACATGAAAGTAAATATTGTGTGAGTTATGGCCAATTAAAAGGCTGTTACTGGACGATACCAGCAACATCTACCCAAGGAACCACAAAAGAGGGAGACAAAGATTACATTGCACGTGTGTCTCTTTCTGCCAATATGGACCTAGAACTTCATAAAAAGGTATTTTTAGACTTTGTCCAAAATCTTTAAACTGCTAGTGATTCACTAAAGGTTGTGATTTTTTTATAGAATGTTGTTTACCTTTTCATTGTGCAAAACCATAGTGGTTTGGGTACTTTGAATATAATCTAGAGTAGATAAGCGGTCTAGGATAAAGACTCTTAGCTCATCAGAGTCTTTTACTGCAACATGTAAAACAAAGTCATGATCTCCTGCAATATGAAACAATTGAAGAACACCAGGCAATTGAGAAGCTTTGTTTATAAAATCTGCAATTACAGAACGGTGCTGCTTGTTGAGCCTAATGGCTAACATGACCTCAATATTGAGACCTAGTTTTTTTTGATCAATCTGTACAGAAGTTCCTTTAAAATAGCCTTTTTGGGTTAGTTTTTTAATTCTATCATGTGTGCTAGATTGGGCAATTCCAATCTTAGCAGCAATCTCTTTGTTTGATAGCCGTGCATTATTCAGTAATAGGTTTAAAATCTGAATATCTTTCGCATCCAATTCTTTTTTCATAAAAATTTCGAATCTTTTTTGGCTTATTTAAAGTATTAACAAATACTATTGTGCATAAATAACTATTGTCAGATATTTGTGCAAATATATATTATTAAACCGAATTAAACATAAGTAAATTATCCCCTATATAGTTTCAAATGAATAAGAGTGAAATAACGTTATTTTCTCCAGCAACAGTTGCAAATGTAGCTTGTGGCTTTGATGTGTTAGGCTTTTGCCTAGATACAATAGGAGATGAAATGGTAGTAAGAAAGGTTGATAAAAAGGGGGTTAAAATTACTAAAATTGAAGGATTTAAACTTCCTTTTGAAACAGAATTGAATGTTGCTGGAGTATCTGCCTTGTCCATGTATCAAGAGCTTCAACCAGATTGTGGTTTTGAAATTGAAATCAAAAAAAACATAAAACCTGGAAGTGGTATAGGCAGTAGTGCAGCAAGTGCTGTTGGCAGCGTTTATGGAATCAACGCGCTATTAGGGAGCCCTTTAAACAAAACACAGCTCACCCAATTTGCTATGAAAGGAGAAGCTTTGGCTAGTGGGTCTGAACATGCAGATAACATAGCACCTGCACTCTTTGGAGGTTTTACTTTAGTTAAAAGTGTAAACCCTTTGGAGATATTACAAATTCCATCTCCAGATAATGTATATGTCACGATTATCCATCCACAAATAGAAATAAAAACAGCTATTTCTAGAGCCATTCTACCAAAAAATGTACCCCTTGAGGATGCTATTAGCCAGTGGGCGAATGTTGGTAGTTTAATTCATAGCTTACATACGAGTGATTACCCCTTAATGCAAAGGTCATTACATGATGTTATTATAGAGCCACATAGAAGTAAACTTATACCACATTATGATGAAGTTAAACAGCAAACACTTAATGCCGGAGCTTTGGGAACAAATATTTCAGGTTCTGGCCCTTCTATCTTTTCTTTATGCGAAGGAATTGAAATTGCTAACCAAGTAAGAGATGTTATGAGAAACATATATTCAAACACAGGTATTGAATTTGATATTCACGTCTCAAAAATTAACACCCAAGGAGTTAAAATTATATAGTCCATAGTAAATCTGAGCTTGGTGAAATAAAAGGATATTTAAGAAAAATAAAAAATGAAGTATTATAGTTTAAATAGAAAAGCCATTGATGTATCTTTTAAAGATGCTGTTATTAAAGGGTTGGCAGAAGATAAAGGGCTGTATTTTCCTGAAAAAATAACACCTTTATCAAAATCATTTTTCAAGAACATAGATACCTTATCTGATGTAGAGATTGCTTTTGAGGCTATAAAGCAGTTTGTAACACCAGAAATCTCTGAGCGTATTCTAAAAAACATTATAGAAGAAACCCTATGCTTTGATTTCCCTATTGTATCGCTGAGTAAAAACATATCAACCCTGGAGCTCTTCCATGGACCAACCATGGCATTTAAAGATGTTGGAGCGCGTTTTATGGCACGTTGTTTAGAATATTTTAATCAAGAAAACACAAACCAAGTGACCGTATTGGTAGCTACCTCTGGAGATACAGGCGCAGCGGTAGCTAATGGTTTTTTGGGGGTTAAAGATGTTAATGTAGTGATACTGTATCCAAGCAAAAAAGTAAGTGACATCCAAGAAAAGCAAATAACAAGCCTTGGGCAAAACATTAGCGCGCTGGAGGTGAAAGGCACCTTTGATGATTGTCAAGCCATGGTTAAAAATGCCTTTTTAGATAAAGATATTATCAAAAGCATACAATTAACATCTGCTAATTCAATCAATGTGGCACGTTGGTTACCACAAATGGTTTACTTTTTCTTTGCCTATAAAAAGCTGTATAAAGCACATAAAGAAATTGTCTTTTCTGTGCCAAGTGGAAATTTCGGAAATGTATGTGCAGGTATGATGGCGCAACAATTAGGGCTTCCTATTAAGCATTTCATTGCGGCTAATAACGATAATAATGTAGTGACAAAATATCTAAAAACACAACTGTACACCCCAGTAAAGTCTGTGCAAACCATAAGCAATGCCATGGATGTTGGAGATCCTAGCAACTTTATTAGAATCCAAGAAATCTATAAAAATAAATTTGAAAGCTTACAAAAAAATCTATCTTCCTTTAGTTTTAACAATACCCAAACAAGAAAAGCTATGTTAGAAATCTATACAAACCACGACTATGTAGCAGATCCACACGGAGCGGTTGGCTATTTGGGCTGTAAGGCATATTTAGAGAAAAACAAAAGCGCGCATTGTGTGTTTTTAGAAACAGCACACCCTACCAAGTTTCTAGATATTGTTGAAGATGTTGTTAAAATAAAACAGGTCTTACCAAAACAAATACAAGCTGTCATAGCAAACAAAAAGGTGGCTACTACAATCTCAAGTTATAGTGATTTGAAAGCATTCTTGTTAATGCAAAAGAATCTATAATTGTAAAAAATCACCTGTACGACATTACATGTGTTGCTATTTTTAAAAAAAGTTAATTAACTAAATTAATTTATCTTCGTTGGGCATATAATAGCCAATAGAGTTAACAAAATAGAACCCTTAGCCACATGAAAAAAAAGATTTCAATTATAGGTGGTGGACCCTCCGCTTTTTTGTTGGCTTGTTTTTTAGATCCCGAAAAATTTTCGGTAACTATTTATGAGAAAAACAAAACCTTTGGACGTAAATTTTTAGTTGCCGGTAAGGGAGGATTTAATCTAACGCACTCAGAAACTACCCAAGAACTTGTAAAAAGGTACACCCCTACAGGTTTTTTAGACAACTCATTACAAAACTTCACAAATGTTGATTTTAGAGATTGGCTCGATCAAATAGGAATACCAACCTATATTGGAAGCAGTAAAAGAGTATATCCACAACAAGGAATTAAACCCATTGAAGTATTAAATGCTATTGCTAAAACTCTTAAAGAAAAAGGGGTTGTTGTAAAATATGAGCATACCTTCTCTGGCTGGGATAAAAGTGATGATCCTATAATTAATGACAAAGCAATTAAGGCAGATTACACTATATTTTGTTTGGGTGGAGCTAGCTGGAAGGTGACCGGCTCAGACGGGAAATGGCTAGATACTTTTTCAGAAAAAGGGATTCAAACAACTATATTTCAAGGATCAAATTGTGGATATAAAATTAATTGGGACAACGGTTTTATAAAAAACCATGAAGGAACACCTCTTAAAAATATTGCTATTTCATGTGATACTAGCTTGCAAAAAGGAGAAGCTGTTCTTACCACCTTTGGGCTAGAAGGAAACGCTATTTATGGCCTTAGTCCTAAAATTAGGACGCAACTAGCTGTAAATTCAAAAGCGGTAATATATATTGATTTTAAGCCCTCTATCTCTATAGAGAATCTATATACTAAGATGCAATTATCAAGCTATAAGAACACAACCCAAATCTTAAAGAAAGAGCTCAAACTAAACACGGCTCAAATAGATTTATTAAAAATATATGTCTCCAAAGAGGAGTATTTAAACAATGAAACATTAGCGAAAAAAATCAAGAAGTTTCCTTTAGAGATAGTAAACACCGCATCTATTGATGAATCAATTTCTACCGTTGGAGGCATTGATTTAAATTCAATTTCTGAAACTTTTGAACTTAAAGAAATTGCAAATCAATTTTGCATTGGCGAAATGTTAGACTGGGATGCTCCAACAGGCGGATATCTTCTGCAAGCGTGCGCTAGTACTGGAGTTTGGGTAGCAAAGCATTTAAATAGCGCTAGCAACCCTCTATAATAAGTAACTACCCCAGAAACACATCTATTTTATCTCTTTGGATAATTGCTTCTTGCAGCTTACACCAAGAAAGCCTCGGACGCTTTAGAACAGCATACGCTATTGAGCCGAGATCCCTTAAAATTCCAGTATCAAACGCTATATAATATATTAAAATAAAGCAAAAAACCTTTTTTGTACACAAAAATAACAGTAGTTTAAGCAAAAAGACAGAAATGAATAAAACAACAGTTTTTAATGCAGTAGATAAACCAACTAATAAAGAAAAAGAAGAAATCATTGATTTTCTTTTTGAGCATTTACAAGAGTTTGGTGATCCAAAAAAAGATATAAAAAAAGCGATAGACTATTCACTAGAAGAGTTTACTTCTTTCGGAGGCTTCACGATGGTTCTTTTTGATAGCGATAGTATTGTTGGAGCAACAATAATTAACAAAACAGGAATGGGAGGATACATACCAGAAAACATTCTTGTTTACATTGCTACACACAAAGAACATAGAGGAAAAGGGTTTGGCAAAACGTTAATGCAAAATGCAATTGCTTCCTGTGAAGGAGACATTGCCCTGCATGTTGAAGCTAGCAATCCAGCAAAATATATCTATGAAAAATTAGGTTTTACAAACCCCTACTTAGAAATGCGTTTAAAAAAATAATATGGCTGAACTAATAATTTCCACAAACAAAATTCAAAATAATATTAAATATTTAAGTGCTTATTTTAAATCAAAAAATATTCACTGGAGCCTCGTAACTAAAGTTTTTTCGGGAGATAAAGAGTTTTTAAAAAACGTTTTGGTTGATAGTGTGATTAAAAATATTGATTCTGTTGGAGACTCAAGGCTTACTAGTTTAAAAAACTTGAAAGAAGTAAATCCAAAAATGCGAACCATATATATCAAGCCTCCAGCAAAAATGTATGCAGATGAGATTATTAAGTATGCAGATGTTTCATTAAACAGTTCTTTGACGACCATTAAGGCATTAAATGAATCTGCTAAAAAAGCAAATAAAATTCACCAAGTAATTATTATGGTTGAACTTGGCGAATTAAGAGAGGGAATTAAACGAACTGAATTGATGTTTTTTTATGAGAATGTTTTTGAACTCTCAAATATTGATATCATTGGAATCGGGTCAAATTTAGGATGCATGTATGGTGTAGAGCCTACCTATGACAAACTATTGCAGTTGTCACTTTATAAAGAACTCATTTCTGCAAAATTTAATAAAGACCTGAAGTATGTCTCTGGAGGAACCTCTATCACACTTCCATTGATTGAAAATGGCATCATTCCAAAAGATATAAACCACTTTAGAGTGGGTGAAGCTGTCTTTTTTGGGGTAAGTCCATTAGAAAACAAACAATTTAAAGAGTTAGCAATAGATGCCTTCGAATTTACCGCTAACATTATTGAACTAGAAGAAAAAAAGATAGTTCCAGATGGAGTAATTAGCGAGGCTAACATTGGGCATTCTGCTGTTTTTGATAGAGAAAACGTAACAGAAACAACCACAAAAGCAATTCTTGATTTTGGCCTTTTAGATGTAGACCAAAAAGACATAGAGTTTATCGATACCGAATTAGAGTATGTAGGAATTACATCCGATATGATTGTTATAGATATTGGTGAAAATAAAAATAAAAAAGGGCAGAAGAAATATAAAATAGGTGACAAAGTACATTTTAAACCAAATTATATGGCTGTAGCACGCCTTTTAAACTCAAAGTTTATTGACAAAAAATATGTATAAAGTATTATTATTATGTGACTTATAACTTGATATTTAGTAAATTGTTTGATTGATTGTCAATACAAGGTATGTTACCTATGACAATGAAAAAACAAAAAACATTAACAACAAACAAATAGAATCATGGGAAAAGGTAAAGACGCAAAAAAAAGTGTAAAAAAAGAAGCTACTAAGACTCCAAAAGAAAAAAAGGCAGCAAAGAAATTAAAAAAAGGATAATCTTTTAATGCCAAAGACATTTTTAAAACACCTAGCCAATATCTGGCTAGGTATTTAGAAATAACAACCCAATGAAACGCTTAGACTCCCGTACCTGAAAGAAGAAAAAAAGGCATAGCTGAAGAAAAAACATTAGTTTAAAAATGAACTTTAAAATATCCTAAATTGGCCCAGTATACTACTTTATCTAGAGAGGACGTCGAGGCTATTTCTGCAAAATATTGTATCAAAAACATAGGGATTTTTAAGAAGCAGTTCACTATTGTAGAATCTTTGATGTTGGAATGACCATTATTGGAGTTTGTCGTGAGGGAAAAACGGTTAATTTTGAAAAGGTTGGGTATCTTTTGAAAGGCTATCAACAAGAAATTCAATTATTAGACATAGAGATACATGCGCTTCAAGCATGCACAGTTTACGATGGGGCTGCTATGACTTTCTGGAGGCACTCATATTTCAATTACATCAAACCCGACTCCAAATTATCAAATCATTATGAGGCGTTACAAACAGTTACAGATTATATCGAAGACCAACCTGCAGATTGCTTTATTAAACTCGTGAAAAAAAACACTACAAAGACGTGTTGCTTAGATTAGTAAACACGGGTACTAGATCTTGAACTTACATACTAAATGGAACTAAAAAGAATAAGCTATAAGCATAAAAATAACAAGCCTAAATATTATGTATTAAATTATATAAGGCAGTTAATCCCGAGCTCATATTACCAAGCAAAATTAAAAAAAAAATTAAGTACCTCAATTGATTTTGATCTGGTTGAGAAAAGAGTAGCGTATTATAACAAACTAAGTAATACGAGTAAATTAACGGATGCTACACAATTATCTAATCTAAAAGATGTGCCTGGCGGAAAAACATATTATTTTGACTTATATGAATACAGTCGGTTTTTTAATCAATCGTTAAAAGGTCATTTTTTCTTTGGGGATATCATTGAAGTTCCTAAAGAACCAGGATTCGTAAAAAGCAGACCTATTAATACAATGAATACGAATGCAGTGCTACTTAAATGGAATAAGCTCCGGCATTTTATGTTTATTGAGACTGAGAAGAGAAGCTTTCTTGATAAAAAAAACAAACTCGTTAGCAGAGGTAAGGTTCATAAAACACAGGTACATAGAATTGCCTTTTTAGAAGCTTATTTTGGACATCCAATGTGTAATATTGGCAAGGTAAATACAAATGAGCTAAACGCTATATGGAAAGTCAATAGGATGACCATTGACGAACAACTTGAATACAAGTTTATATTATGCCTGGAAGGAAATGATGTTGCAAGTAATTTAAAATGGGTGATGTCTTCAAAATCAATAGCCGTAATGTCAAAGCCAAGATTTGAAACATGGTTTATGGAAGGCCTCTTACAACCAGACTATCATTATATTTTAATTAAAGACGATTACTCAGATCTAGAAGAAAAATTAGCTTTTTATATTAAAAATCAAGACAAAGCTCTTTGCATCATAGAAAATGCCAATGTATATGTAGCGCAATTTAAAAATACGAAGCAAGAGGATCTTATATCATTATGTACACTTAAAAAATATTTTGAAAAAACGAATCAAGTACTTGAAAATATGTAAAGACACTTATTGAAAGTCGAACATTCACATAAAAACATCCCCTACTTGACATAACTAAATGATACGACTTCATAAATTTAAAAATAAGACAGAGGAACTAATAATAGCCTAAGATGATTCTATTATTGCAAAGAGTAATCATTTGGAAATAAAACAAAATACGACAGAAGCACACTGCTGTTTAAAGTTAGGAAAAAGTAATTTTATGCACGTTTCAAGCCTAAAATCGACTAATACTGTTGATGGCCCATTTACATCAAAGCTCTTTTAAAATAGATCCTAATGATCACATTTGTTAAATAGTGCACACAAAAAGAGTATGTGGAGAACCTTTTTTTCTTGTAAAACAAAACATATTGATATTGGGTAATCATAAAATACACCCAAACAAATGTTAAGGTCATGGATAAGGTATGCTTCTTGTTTTATCTTTGTCAAGAATATATGTTAAACATATGACAAGTATCATATGCATAAAAAAATAGAATGAATAGAATACAACACATAGAAAATGAGCTTTTTGAATTAAGAAATCAATTAAAGAACCATGCTCTTTATGAAAACTTAAAAACGATTGAGGACATAAAAATATTTATGGAAAATCATGTGTTTGCAGTGTGGGACTTTATGTCTCTCCTAAAAAGTCTTCAAATAAATATTACAACGGTAGAAACACCCTGGACACCTCCAAAAAACCCAACCTTATCAAGGTTTATTAATGAAATTGTTCATGGTGAAGAAAGTGATATAAATGAACTTGGAGTTCCTAAAAGTCACTTTGAAATGTATTTGGATGCGATGTTACAAACAAATGCAAGCAACAAAGAAATCAATACCTTTATAGCCCTTATAGTCTCTGGAAATACAATAGATCATGCACTCAATGAAATCAAAATTGACAAAAGAGTAGCAGATTTCGTTCGGTTTTCATTTTCGATTATTGAAACAAAAAAAACACACCTTGTTGCTTCTGCATTTACCTTTGGAAGAGAAGATGTAATTCCAGATATGTTTATTGAGATTCTCAAAAACTCAGACTCTGAAAATACGGCGTATAATAAACTACGGTATTATCTAGAGCGCCACATCGAGTTAGATGGAGATGAGCATGGCCCATTATCTCTTAAAATGATTTCAGAATTATGCAAAGAGGATGACCAAAAATGGGACGAGACTTTAAGCGTCGCTAAGCACTCTTTAGAAAAAAGAATCAAGCTTTGGGATGCAATTAATGATTTAATTTTAAAAAAATCAGTGGTTTCAAACACTGTATATCAGTAACTAATAGTTATTACTTTACTCCTTAAAATTAATGGTAGTGTATTGTTCGGTTTTTATTTATTAAATTAGAGGTTTATTTGAGCTATGATCACTCCAATAAAGCTGCTAAAAATAGACCAGTATGATTAATTCAAAGAGTATAGTACCCTATATTTTCGATCTGTTCCTGTCTGATAAGACCCGTGGAAAAGCTGAAAATATAATTCTGAAATTGGCTTTACTCAGCTTTTTTATTCATCTGGCTGTAATCTACTTAATAAAATTTGACTTTTTAGCGCTACCACAAAACTCAGAGCTATTAACAAACCCAATATCTGCTGTTTACACACCTTTCTCTTTTATTCTTATTTATGAGGTGTATCTCTTAATTTACTATCTCCCTAAGTCTTTTACAACCTACATAACAAAACAATATGAAATAATAACCCTTATTATTATTCGAAAGTTGTTTAAAGATTTATCGGCTT
>JBLHII010000023.1:0-16858 GCA_047616265.1 Minisyncoccia bacterium | reverse complement strand
AAAAAAGATTTTATTTTAAGTAAAAAAGATGATAATTCTTTCCTTTCTGAAGCTTTTAGAATTTTAAGTTCTAATCTTAGTTTTATGTTGCCTACAAAGCAAAATAAAGTAGGGCATGTTGTTATGAGTACTTCAACCATAAAGGGGGAAGGAAAAACCTTTACAAGTATAAACATGGCTTTTGTTGAGTCTAATCTTGGTAAGCGAGTTTTATTAGTGGGAGCAGATTTGAGAAACCCTCAAATACATAAGTCTATTCATTCAATTACTAATGAAAAGGGGTTAACAAATCTATTATACAATAAAGACGTAACCTGGAAAGAACTTATTCAGCACCCAGAAGGATATGAGAACCTAGACATTATACCGGCTGGACCAGCACCCCCTAACGCACCACAACTATTAAAAAATGGAAAACTTGAAATATTTTTGGAGGAAGCTAAAGTGGCATATGATTTAATCATCATAGATTCTGCACCTACATTGCTGGTTACAGATACTTTTTTAGTAACACCCTATGTAGATTTAACACTCTTTGTACTTCGTTATGGCTATACAGATAAAGCATTGCTTAATTTTATAAAAGATGTAACCGAAACTGGAAAAATTAAAAATATTGCTACCGTATTAAACGGTATTAACCAGAATAACACCTATGGCTATGGGTATAATTATGGGTATACTAACTACGGTTATAGCTACGGCTATGGTAAAAGCTAGGGTCTCGTAGTAGTTTTCTGACCTGATGCTCCGTTGTTAAATAAAATCTGAATGAGCTTTCTCTCTTGTTCATTTTAAATCGTAAAACCCTCTTGAACATTCAAGAGGGTTTTTATTTATTGTAAAGGTAGTCTCTTTCTGGAATACCAATTTCCCTTTTTCTTTACGCAAAAGAGGTGTGTAGTATTTTCCAGCCATCATTTGTATTTGTCCAGGTAGAAGCTATTGTTTTACATAATCTATTTTTGCATAGGTTTTGTGTGGAGAAAAAAAGGTTCATAGCCTATTGCTTTAAGCTGATTCTTTAAAGCATCTTTATAGTCACTCACGCTAGCATATCCTCTGCCATTGAATCATGTGCATTTGTTTGTCGTATATCTTGAGACATCTCAAGGTGTTTAAGAGCCTCTTCAGTGGCTTTTTCATCATATTTCCATACGAAATAGATGGTATGCATAGGATGTGATCTCAGGAAATATTTTTTTTTCACAAATTTTAAACGCATTGAAACCTTTCATAGATGTGTGCAAAAAGTTGCGTAAAGGACTCTCAGAAAATTGATTCAGAAAACTTGTTTCTAGTGCTTTTGTGTCCGCAGCCGCCTCCGCCATGTATGAATGCCCGCCTTTTCCTTTTTGTGTTAATTCAGCTGGATTAATTGCTTTAAGTTTTTTTGCGCTACGTTCCCATTTTTGATTTGAGCCACATAGGTATGCTACGGTTCGTTTAGCACAATCATAGTCTTTATCTAAAAGTAATGCAGCAATTGCAACACCAAAGTTGCCGTATATGCTAATTTATTGCATACGCTAATACTTGATTAGCAACAAGTGCTGCTTCTTTGTTATAAGAAGTGTTTTGAAACCATTGTGCATTTATCATCATTGTGAAGCACAAAGCAATTATGGTAAGGGACGTTTTTATGTTTGTGTGTTAGACTTGGAATTAATTTAGTAAAACAAACCGACATAGTTATTTGTTAATAGAAACCAATTGTGTAACTTTATTTTAATGGCAAGATTGCTAGTACTTTAGGAGATAAAACTCCGAGGTTGTTTTGTTACAAACTACCAATTATTCCATTTTTATCACTAAAAACGTGGTACTTTTGTACAGATTCTTTGCATGATTTCAATTTTATGCTTTCTAAATTGAATAATGTACTCAAGATTTTTTCTTTTTAATAAAACCTATATGTCGTGAGCGTTTATCCCCTTCTTACTTGTGCTATAGCACGCTCTACCAAAGTTTTAGGAGATCGATGGTCTCTGCTAATACTGAGGGATATTATCTTGCACAAAAAATCCAGGTTTAAAGAGTTTAGAAGTTCCAAAGAAAAAATAGCTACTAATATTCTCTCTAATAGATTAAAGTCTTTAATGGATGCAGGGCTTATTGAAAAACTAGATCCTTTAGGGTCAAAAAAAAGCACCCGCTACATAGCTACTAAAAGAGGTATTCAAGCACTTCCTATTATTATTGAGATGTATTTATTTTCTATTCACACGATATCTGAAGCTATTTTAAATGAATCTCAATTAAATATTAAAAGACAGGTTCTTGAAGATCGTGTTCTATTTCAGGAAAATACTACAAAGGAATATGGTGCATTTATTAAAGCACTAATTACACAAAAAGATGCCTAAACAGTATTTGGTTGTTTTCTTTTTTATGAAATGTTAAAGGTTCAATACCTTTTTTATTTTGTTCTAAAGAGATAATTTTTATAGTAATTGTTGGAGTCTGTGAAGGAGGTTACAATCTCTAGTCCAGCTGCTGCTGCTAACCACGCTACTGTTTTGGCATCGTATTTTTGAGATATCTCAGTGTGAATCGTTTCCCAGGGTTCAAAAGAGATGTTGAGCGCAATATTTTTTATGGAGACAGTTTGTGCTTCTTTAGCCACTAAAAAACTCTTTGCTGTTCCTGTTTCAGGATCATAAACTTCGCGATGTATAAATTTAGAAGTGTCAAAATTTCCTTCTAGTTCACGATTAATACGCACCAATAAATTTTTATTGAAAGCAGCCGTTATTCCTTCAGGATCATTATAAGCGTCTAAAATATCTTGTGGATCTTTCTTTTGATCAAAACCTACAAAGAGAAGGTCTTCTTTGGTCATGCCCTCCTTAAGCTGTGATAAAAAAGAAATAGCCCGCGGGTGTAATAAGTTTCCAATATTAGAACCCAATACCATAATTACTTTTTTACGCTTGCTATTATTCTTAATTTTACTAAGAACCTCAAAGTATTCTCCTTTTTCTGCAACAACATCAATAGATGGAATTTCAGTTGCAAGCGTTTGCGTTAAACCATCAATGGCATGTTGGCTAATGTCTATAGGTTTATAGGTGACCTTGCTTTTATTTTCTGCTAAGTAACGCAATAATACTTTGGTCTTTTCTCCATCTCCAGCGCCTAATTCAATAAGGTCAAAACCTGTTTGAGAGTCTTCAAAATAACGTATAATTTGTTTTGTATTTATAGATAAAATTTCAAATTCGCTATTGGTTAAATAGTAGCTAGGCATCGCCATGATGTCTTGGAAAAGTTTATCTCCTTTAGCATCATAAATATATTTTGAGGAGAGGTATTTTGGATAGGCGCTTAGCCCATCAAAAACCTCTTTTTTAAAGGCAGTATTTAACATGTTTTTTTAATAAA
Organism: Minisyncoccia bacterium; assembly: GCA_047616265.1. Classification (GTDB taxonomy): domain Bacteria; phylum Bacteroidota; class Bacteroidia; order Flavobacteriales; family Flavobacteriaceae; genus Patiriisocius. The sequence continues at coordinate 13,474 of JBLHII010000023.1, read as the reverse complement.
GAAAGGGTTATTTAGCAAGCCTAATTCCTGTGTACTGCCAACGCAATTCAGTTTGAAAAAAATTTCTATATGTTGGTCTTATGTGTTTGTCTGCACTTACTGCAGAAGCGCCACGTAACACCTGTTGATTTACCATAAACTTACCGTTGTATTCTCCGATAGCCCCTGAAGCTTTTTTGTATCCAGGATACGGCATTAGTGCACTTGCGGTCCATTCCCAACGTTGTCCCCATTTAAAATTTTCTTGTGCTGCTTCCCATTCAAATTCTGTTGGAAGCCTGCAATCTCGCCATTGCGCGTAGGCAAATGCTTCAAAGTAAGAAACATGGTTGAGGGGCAAGTCAAGGTCTAGTGGTTGCAGGCCTTTTAGTGTGTAGTGATGCCAAACACCATCTACTTGATGCCAGTACATTGGGTGAGAAATACCCGTCCTTTTGACCCATTCCCAGCCATCTGCATGCCAGAAATTAAAATCTTTATAAATGCCAGCCTCTATAAACGCTAAATATTCACCGTTGGTTACTAATGTATTGGCAATTTGATATTTATGTATGTATACTTTGTGTCTATTTAACTCAATATCGTAATGAAATGCCTTTGGGTCCTCGTGCCCAATTTCATAGACCCCTTCCTCCATGTCCACCCATCCAGAAACATGATCTTCTTTTATACTCTCATCGAAGGTGTCATCGTATTTTGGTTGAAATGGATTGTTTCCTAAAATGTATTTTATGTCTGTCATCAACAACTCTTGGTGTTGTTTTTCATGATGAATACCCATGAGTAAGATATGTTCAATGTCTTCTGTAATGTTTGATGGAGTATCTAAAAACTCTTTTAATTTATCTGTAACATAATGCCTATAGTCATATATTTTTGAAACACAGGGTCTAGACATGTTTCCTCTATCGGTACGTACTATTCTTTTGCCAATAGTTTCATAGTAGCTATTAAAGGCAAATGCAAAATCTGGATGAAATAATGTATAGTCTTGTTTGTGGTGTTTTAAAATAAACTCTTCATAGAACCACGTAGTATGCCCAAGGTGCCACTTTGGAGGGGATACATCCAAGCAGGGCTGCACCGCATAGTCTTCAATTTCTAGAGGTTTACAAAGTTCTTCTGTGCGTAGTCTTGTCTCTAAAAATAAAGAAACCAAATTTTGAGTGAGAATCATAAAAAAAATGAGTTTGTCAAAGATATGAACTTTAGGCACTTTACACCTGTGATTTCACCTTTAAAAAGGACACATGCTTTACGTATCTGAATAAAAGAAATATTTATAATAATTTTATAACAGCGATACGTTATTTTTTTGATGTTGCGAAATAAAAAAATGATGATAAAGAAACGATGTTAGTAGGTACGTGTCTTGGGGTTATTTATTCGTCTTGAAATTAAAAGGAATAGTCATGTTTATTGCACGAGGCTTTCCACCTAGCATACCGGGTTTTAATTGAGGAATCTTTAAAATATTTTCTTTTGCAGCTTCTTGCAAGCTTTTATTTCCACCTGTAATACTCCTGATTTCAACAATTCCCTCTGTATTAATCTTAAATTTAATAACCACACGGCCTTCAATATTTCTCTTATACTCTTCTGCAGGGTATTTAAAGTTGGTGCTAATATGCTTGCTTAGTTTTTTATTAAAACAAATATCCTTTTCTGAAATAGTTCCAGTACAACCAGGCCAAACTGGTGGAAGTTCCTTCATGGTTAGTTTGTTTTTTTCCAGGTCTCCCCAATTGTCTTGAGCAAATGTTATCTGTATAGTAAAAATAAAAACAAGAAGGAGTAGCTTTTTCATTGGGAGTATTATTGTTTACACATTAAATAGCAACAGCACCTTTGATGTGTGGATGTGGATTGTAATCAATCAAGGTGAAGTCTTCAAATTTAAAATTAAAAATATCTTTTATATCAGGGTTGATGATCATTTTCGGTAAAGGTCTTATATCTCTTGATAATTGAAGTTCTATCTGCTCCATGTGGTTATTGTAAATATGAGCATCTCCAAACGTATGGATAAAATCTCCTACTTGGTAGCCACAGACCTGGGCTATCATCATGGTGAATAATGCATACGATGCAATATTAAAAGGAACCCCTAAAAAGACATCTGCACTTCTTTGGTATAGTTGGCAGGACAGTTTGCCGTCTGCTACATAAAACTGAAAAAAGGCGTGGCAAGGAGGCAGCGCTGCTTTTCCATTAGCAATATTTTCTGAAAAAGGTTTTGAGCTGTCTGGCATTACGCTAGGATTCCATGCACTTACTAACATTCTTCTGCTGTCTGGATTGGTTTTTAAAGTTGTAATAATATCACTAATTTGATCTATCTCTTCGCTGTTCCAATTACGCCATTGATGGCCGTATACTGGGCCTAAATCCCCTTGTTCATCGGCCCATTCATTCCAGATACGTACCCCATTTTCTTGTAAGTATTTAATATTAGTATCTCCGTTCAAAAACCAAAGTAGTTCATGCACAATAGACTTGAGATGTAGTTTTTTGGTTGTCACCATAGGGAAACCTTCACTTAAATCAAATCTTAGTTGGTGTCCAAATACGCTTTTAGTACCGGTTCCAGTACGGTCATGTTTTTGGGTTCCGTTTTCAACTACGTGTTTTATAAGTTCGTGATACTGCTTCATGTCTCTTGGAGGTTTTACAAATGTAAAAGTATGAAATGTAAAAAAAATAGTAAAACTTCAGTAGCAGGTCTTATCAATATTTATTAACGTTTCTGAAATTATATACTACCCAATAATCATTCCAGCAATGGTTGCAGAAATCAGGGATGCAATAGAGCCACCAATTAAGGCCTTCATTCCAAACTTAGACAAGGTTTTACGTTGTCCAGGAGCTAAGGATCCAATTCCTCCAATTTGAATACCAATAGAAGCAAAATTGGCAAAACCACACAGCATATAGGTTGCCATTATGATAGATTTTTCATAGTTTAAGTGCATGGCATTATTGATGTTTTTTAGCTCGGCTAATTGAATATACCCTACAAACTCACTAGCCGCTAACTTAATACCGAGTAGCTGGCCCATCATCATCATGTCTTTTGCAGCAACACCAATTAGCCACATTAATGGAGCGAATATAGTACCTAAAATAGCTTCTAGAGAAAGGCTAGGGTAGGAGGTGTGAACCGCCATCCAATCATTTACGTTCGTAAATGAACCTAACCAACCTAAGATCCCGTTGAGCATAGCAATAAACGCTACAAACACTAATAGCATTGCGCCAACATTTACAGCTAGTCTTAATCCTTCTGTAGTACCATTGGCTATTGCATCTAAGATGTTTGATCCAATTTTTTCTGAAGAAACCGTTACATCGGTATTAATTTCTTCGGTCTGTGGATATAAGATTTTTGAAATTACAATCGCTCCAGGCGCCGCCATTACAGATGCTGCAAGTAGGTGTTTCGCAAATACCAAACGTAAAGCAGGATCATCGCCACCTAAAAAACCAATATAAGCAGCCAACACTGCTCCAGCTACTGTTGCCATACCACCAATCATGACCAAAAGCATTTCACTCTTATTCATTTTTTCTAAGTATGCCTTAATAAGCAATGGTGCTTCTGTTTGTCCTAAGAAAATATTTCCTGCAACACTTAAACTTTCTGCTCCAGATATTTTTAATACTTTAGAAAGTAACCATCCAAAAGCTTTTACTAGTTTTTGAATAACCCCTAGGTAAAATAATACAGAAGTTAGGGCTGAAAAAAACATGATAGTAGGGAGTACCTGAAATGCAAAAATGAATCCAAAAGTATCCATATCTACCACCAACCCCTCAAATAAGAATTTACTTCCGGCCTTAGTGAAATCAAGAATATTAATAAATAATTTTCCAATACCTTCAAAAACACTTTGGATAAATACAACTTTTAAAACACCCACCGCAATAATGAGCTGTAAAGCAAGCCCAAGCCCAACTGTGCGCCAGCTAATAGCTTTTCTATTTGCACTAAATAAAAAGGCAATAAAAAGAAGAGTAACCATGCCTAATATTCCACGCCAAAAGCTATTAAAAGAAAATCCTTGAGAAGGAATTATAGCGGCATTTATTTTATTATTTGTCCCTTGATTGGCTTCAAAAATCGCTGGTTCAATCACGTTTTGTGGAGCATTGAAGGAGTATACTACCTTGTTTTCAGTAAAAGAGAGGCTGCTTTCTGTTAGCTCAGTAATGCGGTATCTGCGTATGGTGTCTGTAGGTTGATTATAAAACAGGACCAATACATTGTTCTGAAATATATAATCTCCACTTGCTTTTAGGTTGTTTTTTGCAGCTAGCGAATATTCAAATCCGCCGCCTTTCAGGGTAAAAGTATCTATATCTGAATTAATATCAACAAGGGATGCTCCATCTTGAGATTGAATATCACTAAAGATCCATTGCTTTTCAATACTTTGTGCTGTAATATTTCCGAAGAAAAACAAAATAACAATACTGTATAAAAACTTTTTCATAGGTTTCAGGTAAGAATTAGTCTCGCTTTGAAATTTCGTCTCTTATTTTTGCTGCTCTTTCATAGTCTTCGTTTTTGACTGCGGCATCTAGCATCTCGTAAAGTTCTTTCAGGGTTTGGTTTTTGTAGTCATGTACTTCTGTGCTTAAAGCTTCTGTATTCTTCTCACGTAAAAACTCATCTAGTATAGAATCTTCAGCTTCTTGTTTCTCTTCTTCTTTTCCTCCAGTTTTCAAAAATATTCCAGCACTGTCTAGGATGTTTTTGTAGGTAAAAATAGGTGCTTTAAAGCGCAGTGCTAAGGCTATGGCATCGCTTGTACGAGCATCTAAAATCTCTTCAATACCATCACGCTCACAAATAATACTAGAGTAAAAAACACCATCTACCAATTTGTGAATTATTACCTGTGTGATAACAATCTCAAAACGATCAGAAAAGTTTTTAAATAGGTCATGCGTGAGGGGTCTTGGAGGCATAATTTCTTTCTCTAATGCAATAGCAATAGATTGTGCTTCAAAAGCGCCAATGACTATAGGGAGCTTTCTATTTCCGTCTACTTCGCTAAGTATTAGAGCGTATGCGCCGTTTTGTGTTTGGCTGTAAGAAATTCCCTTAATGTTTAATCTAACTAGACTCATAGTTTTAAAATAAAAAAAAAGCTGTTTAAAACAGGATGTTTGTCCTAATTTAAACAGCCTTTTTCAAAGGCACAAAGTAGTAAAAATTATGCGTTTTGTGCTTTAAAAGCCTTTAATTTTTCATTTAGTTGTGGTACAATTTCAAATGCATCCCCTACAATACCATAGTCTGCTGCCTTAAAGAAAGGAGCTTCTGGGTCGTTATTTATAACCACTTTTATTTTGGATGAATTAATTCCAGCAAGGTGTTGAATGGCTCCACTAATACCAATAGCGATATACAAGGTAGCAGCTACTGGTTTTCCAGTTTGCCCAACATGTTCTCCGTGAGATCTCCAGCCCATGTCGCTAACAGGTTTTGAGCACGCTGTTGCAGCACCTAGAATAGTTGCCATTTCTTCAATCATTCCCCAGTTTTCAGGCCCTTTCATTCCGCGTCCAGCAGAGACTACAACTTCAGCGTCTGCAATGGTAACTTTGTCTGTAGCTTTATCTACAGAGACTACAACTGTCTTAGGCTCTTTTATCGTTGGTGAGAAAGTCTCGGCCAAAGCTGCCGCACTGTTTTCATGCAGTCCATACGCGTTTTTACCCAATCCAACAACTTTGGTGGTTGTGTTGATTTCTGTTAGTGAAAAAGCTTTGTTAGTAAAAACACTATGCTTTATTTTAAAAGGTGTCGTGCTCTCTGGAACCGCTACTACGTTTGATACATAGCCAGCATCCAGATTTACAGCCACTAAGGGAGCCATGAATTTTGCGTTTGCAGTTTGAGACAAAACAACTACAGTGGCGGATTCTGCCGTGGCCGCTTGCGTTATAGCATCTGCATAACCCTCTGCATTGAATTTTGAAAGGCTATCGTTGCTTACTTCTAATACTTTATCTGCACCATAAACTCCTAGCTGAGATGCGTCCCCTCCATTAATAGATACGGCAGTTACTGAAGTGCCTAATTTGTCTGCTATTGCTTTTGCGTAGGATACTACTTCAAAAGCTGTTTTTTTGAAAGAACCATTTTCAGATTCTGTGTATACTAAAACACTCATATGTTAAAGGTATTTAATATTAGTTATTAGGTGTTAAAAGAGATTTTAAACGCCTAATTTTATTTTTTTTATTTAAATTACTTTGGCTTCATTGTGCAATAAATCGATCAACTCATCTACGGTATCTACCAACGTTACAGCACCTCTTGGCGCTGGTTTTTCAAAAATCGTTGCAACCGTTTTTGCGCTGGCAGTAACAGGCTCTTTGATGTGTAATGGCTTGCTACGCGCCTGCATGATACCACGCATGTTTGGAATGCGTAGATCACTTTCCTCAACCAATCCTTTTTGTCCTCCAACCACAAGGGGCAGCGAGGTGCTTAAGGTTTCTTTACCGCCATCAATTTCTCTAATAACTGTTACATTATTACCTTCTATCTCTAAGCTAATACAAGTGTTTACAAAGTTTGCTCCAATCATCTTTGCTACCATTCCAGGAACCATTCCACCATTATAGTCAATAGACTCACGTCCACCAATAACAAGATCATAAGCTCCTTCTTGAACAATATGTGCCAGCTGCTTTGCAACAGAATAACCATCTGTTGCTGGTGTATTTACCCGTATGGCTTCATCTGCTCCAATAGCTAGCGCTTTGCGTAAAGTAGGCTCTGTTTCTGGCCCTCCAACAGTAACAACATGGACAGAAGCAGCTTGTTTTTCTTTAAACCACATAGCGCGCGTTAATCCAAATTCGTCATTTGGATTGATGACATAATTAACACCGTTGGTGTCAAATTTTGTGTCGCCATCAGTAAAATTAATTTTTGATGTAGTGTCTGGTACATGACTAATACATACTAATATCTTCATAGTAATCTTTATTTTAATTGTAGTACTTTTTTTGTAATCTAAAATTTTAATACGCTTAAATTTTTAGATTACAAATATACTGAATAAAATTACAATTTACTATGCATGCATAGTAAATATTTAGTTTCAAAACATTAAATCCATCCTTTTGTGGCACTAAAAATAAGATAATAATACTATTTTTGTTTTTCTTTAGTTTTAATGTCATATTATTTAAGGTTTTAGAAGCAAAAATAGACAAGAAGAGTATAATTAAATGTACCCACCTGTGTGGGCAATAGCTATGAAGACAATTCAATTTAGAGAAGCCATTTGTGAAGCGATGAGCGAAGAAATGCGCAAGGATGATACTATCTACCTTATGGGAGAAGAAGTTGCAGAATATAACGGTGCCTATAAAGCAAGTAAAGGAATGCTAGAAGAGTTTGGAGCAAAGCGTGTGATAGATACGCCTATTGCAGAACTTGGCTTTGCTGGAATAGCCATTGGTAGTGCTATGAATGGCAACAGACCTATTGTAGAATACATGACTTTTAACTTCTCTTTAGTAGGTATTGACCAAATTATTAATAATGCAGCAAAGATTAGACAAATGAGTGGGGGACAATTTAATTGTCCCATCGTCTTTAGAGGACCCACAGCAAGTGCTGGTCAACTAGCAGCAACCCACTCTCAAGCTTTTGAGAATTGGTTTGCAAACACACCGGGGTTAAAAGTAGTTGTGCCCAGCAACCCTGCAGATGCCAAAGGGTTACTAAAAAGTGCTATACGGGATAACGATCCAGTAATCTTTATGGAGAGTGAGCAAATGTATGGTGATAAAGGTGAAGTGCCAGAAGGGGAATATTTAATTCCACTTGGTGTTGCAGAAATTAAGCGTAAAGGTTCTGATGTAACGATTGTTTCTTTTGGTAAAATAATTAAGGAAGCATACAAAGCCGCAGATGAACTAGCAAAAGAAGGAATCGAGTGTGAAATTATAGATTTACGTACGGTACGTCCTCTAGATATTAATGCGATTTTAGATTCTGTTAAAAAAACAAATCGCTTGGTTGTTTTGGAGGAAGCTTGGCCTTTTGGAAATGTAGCGACAGAGATTACCTATCAAATACAAAACCAGGCATTTGATTACCTAGATGCTCCAGTTGAAAAAATAAACACAGCAGATACCCCTGCTCCATACTCACCAGCTTTATTTGCGGAGTGGTTGCCTAACAGCACCGATGTTGTAAAAGCAGTAAAAAAAGTACTGTACAAAAAATAGCATATTTTGAAGGCTATGATTTAACACTAGCATTAAATCATAGCCTTCGTTAATTTTATAAATACTCTAAGATTAACATCTTTGTTTTATTTTTCCATTAGTCTGTATCCTTTAGAAGTCTATTATTTTCATGAGAAACTTTTTTTTTCTTTTTCTAGTATTTATTTCGGTAAGCGCTTTGGCGCAAACCAAAGTAAGCGGTTTTATTAAAGACACCGATGGAGCTTCTGTGCCTTTTGCTAACGTAGTCTTTAAAAATAGTTTTGAAGGTACTATCTCCAATGAAGAAGGACGTTTTTATCTAGAAAGTGATGAGAGTTATACTACCGTAGTAATTTCTTTTTTGGGCTTCCAAAATAAAGAGATTACACTAGGTAAAAAGATAAATTATAAAATGGAAATTGTCCTAGAGCAGGAAGCCGCGTCTCTTGATGAGGTTGTTCTTTTTAGTGGTAAGACCTCCAAAAAAAACAATCCAGCCATAGATATTCTTCGTAAGATTTGGGATAATAGAAGACAAAACGGAGTAAAGAAATTTAAGCAATACACTTATGACAAGTATGAAAAACTGGAATTTGATTTAAACACTATAGACAGTAACTTGATAAAAAATAAAATTTTCAAGGGCATGGAGTTTATTTTTGAAGAAGTAGATACTTCAAAGGTTACTGGAAATACATACCTTCCAATTTTTATAAATGAAGCATTCTCTAAAGTCTATGGAGACAATATGCTCAATGAAGAAAAAGCACTGCTAGAAGGAAATAAAAACTCTGGATTTGAAAACAACAACACCCTTATAGCATTTTTAAAAGACCTGTATAGTGATTATGATGTCTATAACAATTACTTGAAGTTTTTTGACAAAGCTTTTGCCAGCCCATTGTCACGTAAAGGAATAGATGTTTATAACTATGTTTTACTAGATAGTGCTTATAGAGGAGATAAATGGTGTTATAATGTTATGTACTACCCAAGGCGCAAAAATGAGCTTACATTTAAAGGAGACTTTTGGGTAAATGATTCTACTTGGGCTATTAAAGAAATAAACCTACAAGCGTCTAAAAGCGCCAACATAAACTGGATTAGAGAGGTATATATTGAACAAGAGTTTGATGTGCTAAACGATTCTATTTTCTTAATTACTAGAGATTACTTCATGAGTGATTTTAGCCTTCAAGATAAAGAAGATGCCAAAGGTATTTATGGAAGAAGAACTACCTTGTATAATGATTATAAGTTTGATATCCCTAAAGAGGAACAATTTTACAAAACACAAGTAGATCCCTATCAGTACGATGTTTTTAATCGTTCAGATGCGTATTGGGAAGAAAATCGTCTAGAAAAACTAAACAAAGATGAATTAAGTGTCTATAAAATGCTTGACACACTAAAGACTGTTTCAAGGTTTAAAGCCTTGTATAGTGTTGGGTCTGTATTAACTTCTGGTTATTATGAAGTAGAAAATGTTGATATTGGGCCTGTCTTCTCTCTTTTAGGCTATAATGAAGCAGAAGGGCTAAGAATTCGTTTGGGAGGCAGAACCTATTTCTCTCAAAATGATCAATGGAGGCTTGAGGGTTTTGGAGCTTATGGATTTAATGATGACCGTTTTAAGTTTGGTTTGTCAGGAAAACTATTGCTTAATAGAAAAAACAGGTTTACTGTTTACGGAGGATATAGAAAAGATGTAGAACAAACAGGAGCAAGCTTATCCTCTAGTAATGATGTTTTGGGCAGAAACCTAGCTTCTTCTTCCTTAATTACCATAGGTGCAAATGATAAACTCACCCGAATAAAATTGGCTACTATAGGTTTTTCATTAGAGCCATTAAAAGATTTCAATATTCGGTTTACAGGTTCTTATAGATCGTTGAGCTCTGCTACAGAAACCTTTACTATAGATTACCTTAAAGAGGACGGTACCATTGGAAACGATGTGAGTCAGCCAGAAATTCAACTGCTAACATTTTTCACTCCAAAAAGAAAAGTATCAGGTTACGGTGTAGAAAGAACGATTATAAACGAAGGGAGTTTTCCAAGTATTTTTGTGGGCTTTACTTATGGAATAAAAGGCTTTTTAGGTGGAGATTTTGAATACCAGCGTATTCAAGGTTTATATACCCAACCCTGGAACATTGGTGGTATTGGTAGGTTAACCTCTACCATAGAGATAGGTAAAACCTTTGGAGACGTAAACCTAAGTTTATTGAATCCTATCCCAGGAAATCAAACACTTTTTAGTATTTATAATACGTTTTCTCAACTCGACTTTTATGAATTTGTAAGTGATGAATATGTGTCGCTACATTTACAACACAATTTTGGAGGTCGTATTTTTCAACGTATTCCTTGGCTTCGAGACTTTAATTTAAGGGAGGTTATAGGTTTTAGAGCTGTTATAGGTAGTATAAGCCAAGCTAATATAGCTATTAACAGATCCAACATTATATACCAGGCCCCAACGCAACCCTACTATGAGTATAGCTTTGGTGTTGGTAATATCTTCAAGGTGTTTAGGCTCGATGTTAATTTTAGAGGAAATTATTTAAATGAGGGTGCGAATCCAAATGCTAGAAAATTTGGGTTTACAGGAACCTTTGGTTTTAATTTCTAGTTGTATTACTGAAACTTTTTCTCCGGTTATTGTTTAGAATTAATGAATACCAGTTTTTGTTAATTTTGTGACAATTTGTAGTATTTTTGCATCCCGAAAAAGAGCTCAAAGTGCATCCATCACTTCGTCTTTATTCGTTAATATTTCAGAAAATAGCATGACAGAAAAAAAAGGAATGACCTTCGACGTACTCATCGAAATCCCAAAAGGAAGCAGAAACAAATATGAGTATGATTTTGATTTGAAAAAAATACGTTTTGATCGCATGCTTTTTTCATCTATGATGTATCCAGGAGATTATGGGTTTATCCCAGAAACTTTGGCGCTTGATGGAGATCCTCTTGATGTTTTGGTGATGGGAACAGAACCTACCTTTCCAATGTGTGTCATGGAAGTAAAGCCTATCGGTGTTTTTCATATGGCTGATGAGAAAGGACCAGATGAAAAAGTAATTTGTGTACCTGTTACAGACCCAATCTGGAATAGTTATAATGACATCTCAGACTTAAATCCACACAGAATAAAAGAGATTACTCATTTTTTCCAGGTATATAAAGACCTTGAAAAGAAAAAAGTTGATGTTGGTGGTTGGGGAGATGCAAAAGAAGCCTATGCTATTTTACACGCCTGTGTAGCACGATACCAAAACAGCGAGCATAAAACAAGGGGTGATTTCACTATTTAAACACTCATAATTAATACTTTAAACTCTCTTTTTTCACTACTTAAAAAGAGATTTTTTAATTGTCTTTAATTTGTTACTTTTACCGCCGTAATTAACAAACCAAAATAATTTATGGAAGCAATGATGATTTATATGCCAATAGTAGCGGCATTAATAGGTTTAGTATATATGCTAATTAAAAAATCCTGGGTGATGAAGCAAGATGCAGGTGATGGTAAAATGAAAGAAATTTCAGACCACATCTATGAAGGTGCTTTAGCATTCTTAAATGCAGAATATAGATTATTGGCTTACTTCGTGTTAGGTGCAAGTATTGTTTTAGCAGGTATTGCTTATTTTATGAGTAGCACGTACTTAATCGTAGTTGCTTTTGTTATTGGAGCTATATTTTCTGCTTTTGCAGGAAACATGGGAATGAAGATTGCAACCAAAACAAATGTAAGAACAACACAAGCTGCAAAAACGAGTTTACCAAACGCATTAAAAGTCTCTTTTGGCGGTGGAACCGTAATGGGTCTTGGTGTTGCAGGTCTAGCTGTATTAGGGTTGACACTTTTCTTTATTTTCTTCTACCATATGTTTATGGGTGGTCAATGGACTAGCACAATGGACATGACAGTAGTGTTAGAAGCATTAGCTGGGTTCTCATTAGGAGCTGAATCTATTGCATTGTTTGCACGAGTTGGTGGTGGTATTTATACCAAAGCCGCTGATGTTGGTGCAGATTTAGCGGGTAAAGTACAAGCTGATATCCCTGAAGATGATCCAAGAAACCCAGCAACAATTGCAGATAATGTTGGAGATAATGTTGGAGATGTTGCAGGTATGGGAGCAGATTTATTTGGATCATACGTAGCAACAGTATTGGCTGCTATGGTTCTAGGTAACTATGTAATTAAAGACATGGGTGGAGCAATACAAGATGCTTTTGGAGGAATAGGACCTATCTTATTACCAATGGCAATTGCAGGTGTTGGGATTATCATTTCTCTTATCGGAACCATGCTAGTTAAAATTTCATCTAACGATGCAAAAGAGGCAGATGTACAAAAGGCCCTAAATATAGGAAACTGGGCATCCATCTTAATGGTTGCTGTAGCGTGTTACGGTCTAGTTACTTGGATGTTACCAGAAACTATGCAAATGGATTTCTTTGGAGAAGGGCTACAAGATATTTCTTCTATGAGAGTATTTTATGCCTGTTTAGTTGGTTTGGTTGTAGGTGCTGGAATTTCAGCATTTACTGAATACTATACCGGATTAGGTTCGAAGCCAATTTTAAAAATAGTACAACAATCTAGTACGGGTGCAGGAACAAACATCATTGCGGGTTTAGCTACTGGTATGATTTCTACATTTTCTTCTGTATTATTATTTGCTGCAGCAATATGGTCTTCATATGCTTTGGCTGGATTTTATGGGGTTGCTTTAGCAGCTTCGGCTATGATGGCAACAACGGCTATGCAATTAGCCATTGATGCTTTTGGACCTATTGCAGATAATGCAGGTGGTATTGCTGAAATGAGCGAACAAGATCCAATTGTAAGAGAACGTACAGATATTTTAGATGCTGTTGGTAATACAACTGCTGCAACTGGTAAAGGTTTTGCTATTGCATCTGCAGCATTAACATCTTTAGCTTTATTTGCTGCCTATGTAACATTTACGGGTATTGACGGAATTAATATTTTTAAAGCACCTGTATTAGCGATGTTATTTGTTGGTGGTATGGTACCTGTTGTGTTTTCTGCATTAGCAATGAATGCGGTAGGTAAAGCTGCTATGGAAATGGTAAATGAAGTGGTAAGACAATTTAAAGAAATTCCGGGAATTATGGAAGGAACAGGAAAGCCAGAATACGATAAGTGTGTGGCTATTTCTACAAAAGCATCTTTAAAAGAAATGATGTTGCC
>JBLHII010000022.1:0-17130 GCA_047616265.1 Minisyncoccia bacterium | reverse complement strand
AAGTACTACAAAAAAGAAACAAACTAGTATTTCAAATACAGTACATCACAACATGCAACTAAATAAAAATAATATGGTGTACCTCCAAAACACAACAAGCCTATTAATAAGCGACGATTATGTAACAAATGAGCTCTTTCGGTTTGGAGGAATAAATAGTATTCGTGGGTTTGCTGAAAACAGTATTGACGCGTCTTTACTTTCAGTTCTAAATACAGAATATCGGTATTTGATTAATAACAGCACCTATATTCACACAATCATAGATCTTGGCTATTTTGAAAATGAAGTGATCAGGCAAAAAGAAAAACTATATAGTTTTGGAATAGGTCTTGGAGTAAGCACAAAAGCAGGTCTATTAAAATTTAATCTTGCGAATGGGAATATTGAAAATCAGGCTTTTAAATTCTCAAACTCAAAAATACACCTAAGTCTTACTTCCCAATTCTAGAAATTAGGGAGCAAAAACCTTGACAGCCTTTGAGAAAAAAGCAAAATTTAAGTTTAAAAAGTTGTGTAATTAAGTTTTTATTTCGATTTTTGAACTTGGCTAATTCAAATAAATATAAAATGAAAACAAAGTTTAGTGGAATTTTAACGCTATTACTAGCGTTGGTAGTGCAAATATCTTTTGCACAGGAAAAAACAATCTCCGGTACGGTGACTGATGATTCAGGCTTACCTCTTCCAGGAGTAAATATTATTGTAAAAAGTACAACAAATGGTACTCAATCTGATTTTGATGGGAATTATTCTATCTCATCATCAGTAGGGCAAACACTTGTATACTCTTATGTAGGGTTTGACTCTCAACAAAAGCCAGTTACTGCATCATCTAACACGATGAACGTAACAATGGTACAGGGAGAAACACTAGATGCTGTGCTAATAACCGGTTATGGTGGTGTTACCAAAGAACGAAAATCTTTAGGATACGCAGTTACAACACTTGAAGCTGATGCAATAGAGAACAAACCAGAATCTGACGTTGTTAGATCATTAAATGGTAAAGTTGCCGGTGTACAAATTGTTGGTAACAGTGGTGCAACAGGATCTGGTACTAACTTTGTTATTCGTGGTAGAAGTTCTATTAACGGTAGCAATCAACCTTTATTTATTGTGGATGGTGTACCTTTTGACTCTGGTACAAATCAACAAACTGGTTTTGGTGGTGGTAACACCGTTACAAGTAGTCGTTTCTTAGATTTAGATCCAAACAATGTAGAAAGTGTACAAATCTTGAAAGGTTTAAGTGCGTCTGTACTATACGGACAACAAGGTAGAAATGGTGTTGTTTTAATTACAACAAAAAACGGAAGCAAACAAGAATTGAACAAAAAGTTTGAGGTAACTGTTAATTCTTCTGTATACCAAACAGAAATATCTAACCTTGCAGACTACCAAAATGAGTATGGTCAAGGAGCTGATAACACAATTAACTCTGGGTATGTTGGTAACTGGGGAGCACGTTTTGACGCGGGCCTCATGGTCTCTCACCCTTATGCGGGTCAAGGAGCACTATTCCCTGAATATGCAGGATTAGAAATTCCTTATGAAGCAGCAGAAAACAACGTAAAAGATTTCTTTAGAACTGGTTTAGGTCAGTCTATGTCTGTAAATGTTGCGGGTTCACCAGGAAACGAAGGTAATACTCGTTACAACTTAAACTTTGGGTACACTACAGAAGATGGTTACATTAGAAATAACGGTTTAACTCGTTACAACATCGGATTAGGTGGTTCTACAAAACTTTCAAATAAATTTACATTTGATGGTACTGCTAACTTTAGTAGTTTACGCGTAAATACGCCTCCTATTGCTGCAAACAATGCAGGTGGAGCGCTTTCTATATTTACAAGAACATTATTTATTCCAAGAAACTTAGATTTAAACAATCTTCCTTACGAAAATCCTAATGATGGATCGAGTGTATACTATAGATCAGATCAAGAGAACCCAAGATGGTTATCAAACTATGCGGGAAGTGAGCAAAAAACAAATCGTTTCTTCGGTAAATTAGGCGCTTCTTACCAAATTTCTGATAACGCATCTGTATCATACCGTTTTGGATTAGATACCTATAATGAAACACAAGAGTTTAAAGCTGCTCGTGGAGGTGTAACTGCTCCGTATACAACTGGTTATTTAAGAACAACCAATGGTACAAATTTCATTTATGACCATAATTTAAACTTTAGTTTTAATAACGTTGAAATAGCAGATGATCTTAATTTAACTACGCAATTAGGATTTAACGCAAGACGTGATACCTACGAGCAATTTGGACAGTCTAGTCAAAATCAGGTTGTATTTGGTTTCTTTGACCATGATAACTTTATTGACCAAACTATCAACGATCCAGTGGCAGGAAGTTTAACATACCAAGCGCAATCAAATATTTTAGGTGCCTACGGTGAAGCTTCTTTTGATTATGATGGATATTTATTTTTAACATTATCTGGTCGTAATGACTGGGCTTCTACATTAGAATCTGAAAACAATTCATTATTCTACCCTGGAGTTTCTTTATCATATGTTCCAACATCTATGGAAGGTGGTAGTTCTGATGCTTTAAATTATTTAAAGTTCCGTGCTGCTTACGGTACATCTGCAAGGTTTCCTAGTGCATATACAACAAGAACAGGATTTAATTCTGTTGCGGCTCAAATAATTGGTGCTGATGGGGTTGCTGTAACAACTAACGGGCTATCCTCTTTCTTAGGAAATGTTAATTTACAGCCAGAACTTCAAAAAGAATTTGAGGTTGGTATAGAAGCAGATTTATTCAAGAAAAGAATTAGATTAGATGCAACAGCGTATAAAAGAACAATTATAGATCAAATTGTAAACAGACCAGTTTCTCCTTCAACAGGAGCAACTTTTACTTCTGATAACATTGCAGAAACGCAAATTGAGGGTATTGAGTTAGGTTTGGATTTTACACTAATTAAGAGTGAAAACTTTACGTGGGATGTACGTAATAACTTTAGTGCAGCTGAAAACACAGTTATTGACCTAGGTGGTGTTGAATCTTTTGCTTATGCTGGATTTTCTAACTTAGGTAACTATGCTTCTGAAGGAGAAGCATTAGGTGTTATCAAAGGTGGGTATGCTGCTCGTTATGCTCCAGAAAACATATCTCCAGAAAACCCTTACGGTACAGGTGTTGAAGGGGTTCTATTAATTAACCCAGCAACGGGGCAAATTCTTAACTCTGAAAGTGATTTAGGTAAGGATATAGAAACAATTGCTGATCCAAACGCAGACTGGACAGTAACAACTATAAACACGTTAACGTATAAGCAACTTTCATTATCTGCTCAAATTGAGTACACGCATGGTGGGGATATTTATTCTCAAACTGCTTCTCAATTCTACCGTCGTGGTGTAACAACTGTAAATGTTGACAACAGAGAAGGAACGTATGTTATTCCTGGTTTATTAGCAAATCCAACTACTGGGCAAGTACTATTGGACGGTGAAGGAATGCCAATTGAAAATAGCATTCAAATTGGAGCAAACGATCTATACTTTATTAACTTAGTTGATCCTTCTGGACAAGGAGTGTATGATGCATCTCACTTACGTTTGAGAGAAGCTTCATTAACATTCTCTTTAACAGAAAAGATGTTAGAGAAAACTCCTTTCGGAAATGTATCTTTCTCTTTATCTGGTCAAAACCTATATATAAGAGCGTTTAATATTCCAGAAGCCTTTAACATAGATCCTGAAGCATTGAGTGTTGGTACTGGAAACGGTCAAGGTTTAGAATTCCAAACGGGACCTACATCAAAACGTTACTCATTTGGTATAAAAGCAACATTTTAAAAAAAAAGGTACTAGTAAGGTGGTATTTTTAATACCACCTTGTTATACTAGTAAACCCTAATAATTTAATTATATATTATGAAAAATATCTTAAAAATAACATTCGTATCTGCTATGCTAGCTTTATGCACTGGATGTGAAGTAACAGAGCTTGATTTACTAGACAACCCTAATAATATTGGACAAGAAGTAGCTGATCAAAACTTTGTATTAAATCAAATACAATTATCTTTCAACAGTATTGTAAGTGGATTTAGAGGTTCATCAATGAGCATTACACGTATGACTAATCAATTTGGTCAATACAACGGAAGTGTAACCGTAAATTCATTAGCTGGTACATGGCAATCTTCTTACCAGATGTTTGCTAATGTAGACTTATTAGAAGCTATTAATACAACAACAGAAGCAGGAATACCGTATCACTTAGGTGTTGCTCAAATTATAGAAGCGTATACCTACATATCTTTAGTAGATTATGTTGGTGATGTACCTTACAGTCAAGCAAATCAGTTTGGTGAATTTCCAACGCCTATTTTAGACAATGGAGAGGATGTATATTTGGCTCAATTAGCTTTATTAAATACCGCTATTGCAAATTTAAATGCTGAATCTGTAGTAATCCCTCAGGATTTATTCTTTGGAGATTTTGAAAAAGAGAACTGGATTGCCCTAGCAAATACTTTAAAGTTAAAAGCTAATTTAAATATGGGTAATGGTGCTGCTATTACTGATTTATTATCAGAGAACATTATTGACACAGATGATGAAGATTTTCAGTTTAACTACTCTATTGCTACGTTGCCAGAATCTAGAAGCCCAATATTTCAAGGGAACTATCCTAACGGAACAGGTGGTTATATGAGTAATGGATTTTTTGATTTCTTAAACGCAGGTGACGCTGAGGCTCCTTTCGTTGAAACAGGAATAGAAGATCCAAGATTACGTTATTACCTATACCGTCAAAAAGATCAGGATCCTTCTGGTTCTAGCTTACCTTGTGCTGGCAATGGAGATTATGACTACTGTTATGTTGGTAACTTTTACTGGGGTAGAGACCATGGAGATGATGAAGGAATACCGAATGATAATACAAAAAGAACAACATTTGGCGTTTATCCAGGGGGTGGAGCATTTGATAATAATCAATACAACAGAGTAGATTCAAGCAATACTCCAACACTTAATGGTGAAGGTATAAACCCAATTTTCTTATCATCTTTTACACACTTCGCATTAGCTGAGGCAGGTTTAGATTTAGGTGTTGGAGTTGATTCAAAAGCTTTAATGGCGCAAGGAATCCAACTAAGTATGGATAAAGTAATTGATTTCTCTGGGGCTTTAAGTACAACAGATGAAGATGATGAAACAATCGATTACGCTGCAACGTCTGCAAATGTTAGTGATTATATTGCTAGAGTTTTAGCAGAGTACGATGCTGCATCTGGAAACGAAGCTAAATTAGCTATTGTTATTAGAGAGTGGTACATTGCATCATGGGGTAATGGTATAGAGCCTTACAACATGTACAGAAGAACTGGATATCCTACGTTACAAACTGGTGTTTTCCCAGTAGGACCGTTTCCAAGATCTTTCAGATACCCTAGTTCAGAAACTAACAGTAACCCTAATGTTAATCAAACTACTGCAGACAACCAAGTATTTTGGGATACGAACCCAGCAGGTTTCATTAACTAATCCATTTTAATTAAATACTTTAATTATGAAAAATATAAATAAAATATTCTCTCTAGTATTTGTAGCTATTCTTACTACAGTTACGTTTACTAGTTGTGAAGATGAAGATAAAGCACGTTTTCCACAACTAACTAACGGAGGTTTTGTAAAGTTTGTAAGTGCTCCAGAATTTGATATGGGCGCTGATCCAGCTACCGCTTCTTTTAGCGCGATGACTGAAGATCCTAACGGAAATGTTGCAACTTACGAAGTAACTGTTGTTGGAGATTTTGCAGGTGCACCTTCAGAGGCACTTGTCTTTGGATCAACAAGTACCTTTCCTTTTGACGTAGGTTTTACAACGGCCGATATGGCAACATTATTTGGAGTTGACCCATCTACGTTTGTAGAAGACGATTCTTTTGAATTCTTTGGAGTTGTTACAACCTTAGACGGTGTTGTTTATGACGGTACTGTAACTTCAGGATCATATCCTGAAGGAGATGACCCAGAAAATGCAGGGTCTTGGAATGGTGGAAACACGAATGGTGTAATTATAAGTGCAGCTGGTTTATTAGATGCATTTAACTGGGAAGTAAGTTACGAAGACGCTAACTAGTAATTATTTAGTTAATATATTTTAAAAACCATCCTTTTCTAAGGATGGTTTTTTATTTTTGCAGCATGAAGAAAGAGACATTATTATTTGGTATCTATCCCGTTATAGAAGCTTTAAAGGCAAAACAGACTATCGACAAGGCCTATGTGCAAAAAGGACTACAAAGCCCTAAAATTGAAGCTATCATAGCAGATCTTGAAGCAATCAATGCTACAATTTCCTATGTTCCTCTTGAGAAGATGGAAAAGTTGTGCCATAGCAATCATCAAGGAATCATATTAATAAGTTCGCCAATAGAGTTTGTTGATCTAGAAACGATGGTAGAAGCGACCTTAGAAAGTGATAAAATACCTTTATTTCTAATTCTTGATCAAATAAGTGATGTGCGTAATTTTGGTGCTATTCTAAGAACCGCTGAATGTACTGGAGTGGACGGGGTTATTATACAAAAAAAAGGGGGAGCACCTGTAAGTGGAGACACTGTTAAAACTTCTGCAGGAGCTATTTTTAATATACCAATATGTAAGGTAGACCACATTAAAGATGCAATTTACTATCTGCAAGGAAGTGGCATTACAACAATTGCTGCTACAGAAAAAACAGAGGATACGATATACAACCTTAAACTTGATGGCCCTACGGCAATAATCATGGGTTCTGAAGGAGTTGGGGTTTCTAAATCTGTGCTTACTATTGTAGACAAAAGAGCTTCACTACCGCTATTAGGTTCTATTAACTCACTAAACGTCTCAGTTGCTTGTGGCGCATTATTATATGAGGTAGTACGTCAGCGGTCTAAATAAAGCAACTCGTTTATTCTTTGCTTTTTGGAGTAATCGTGTACACAATAGCTACTTGATTACCAAAAGTTGTACTTAGTTCTTGATCTTCGAGATTTGGTTTCTTTTCAATGAAATTTCCGTCTATATCAAATTGTTGCATAAATGGATCATTATCTGGACGATAATCATCTTGTTCCCAATCATACTTTATGGTAGGCACTGTGGTACTGCTTTTCATTAAAAAAGCTAGCAACACCCCTACTCCAAAACCAGAAAGGTGTCCTTCCCAAGAAATAAGTGGATCTGAAGGAAATACATACCAAAGCAAACTACCGTATACAAATACTACCGCAAAGGAGAGCGCGGTTAGTTGATACTGTTTGGATATAATACCTTTAAAAAACAAAAAAGAAGCTAATAAATATACGATACCACTAGCACCAATATGATTTGCTGGACGGCCTATAATCCATGTTACAAGACCTGTTACAATAAGACCGATAAGGAGCACGTGCCACCTTACGGGTCGATAAAAATAAAAAAGGGCAGTTCCAAGCACTAACATAGGTATGCTATTATTAAATAAATGTTTTAAACTGCCATGAATAAAAGGTCCAAAAAAAACCCCTCTAAGACCATCTACCCTACCAGGATGAATTCCATACGAGGTAAAATCTAGACTGAACCTAATTTCAATCCAAAACACTACCCACATAATCATCACAAAAAATAAAGGATAAAGCACAACATCAAGAGAAAAATAAAGTTTTTGTGTTTTAGTCATACTTCAATATAGCAAAAACAAATCCAATTCTTTGAATATGATAAATTGTCAGTTTATAGCAAAATTAAAAATGTAACTTTATCGAATGAATATACCACTTGCAGAAAGAATACGCCCAAAAACGCTAGAGGGGTATTTAAGCCAACAACATCTTGTTGGACCTAATGGCGCACTTACCAAACAATTAGAAAGTGGCATGATTCCTTCTATGATATTTTGGGGACCTCCAGGAATTGGAAAAACAACCTTAGCGACTATCATTGCATCTCAGTCTGATAGGCCTTTTTATCAATTAAGTGCTATTGATAGTGGGGTTGCTGCAGTAAGAGAAGTTATAGAAAAAGCAAAAAAATCAAATGGATTGTTTACAACCAAAAATCCAATTCTATTCATAGATGAAATTCATCGGTTTAGCAAATCTCAACAAGACTCTTTACTAAGTGCTGTAGAAAAGGGACTAGTAACCCTTATTGGCGCTACCACAGAAAATCCTAGCTTTGAGGTAATTCCTGCGCTGCTATCAAGATGTCAAGTATATGTCTTAAACTCTTTTACAAAAAAAGATCTTGAAGATTTGCTAGAGCGTGCTATTGGTATAGATACGGTTTTAGCGAACTATGATATTGAACTACAAGAAACACAGGCAATCCTTAGACTATCTGGAGGAGATGCAAGAAAATTACTCAATATATTAGAATTGGTAGTGATTTCTGAAATTCCCGAAATTCAAAGTGATGAAAAACAAAAAGTGATTATCAACAACAAAATGGTACAGCATAAAGTGCAAAACAACACGGTGTTGTATGATAAAACTGGAGAGCAGCATTATGATATTATTTCGGCATTTATAAAATCAATACGAGGAAGCGATCCAAATGCGGCTGTATATTGGTTGGCAAGAATGATAGAAGGTGGTGAAGACGTGAAATTTATAGCAAGAAGATTACTTATTCTTGCTTCAGAAGATATAGGAAATGCAAACCCAAATGCGTTATTACTTGCTAACACAACATTTCAAGCAGTACTAACTATTGGTTTTCCAGAGGCTCGAATTATTTTAAGTCAATGTGCTATATACCTTGCAACATCCCCAAAGAGTAATGCTAGTTATCTTGCTATAAAGAAAGCACAACAGCTTGTGAAACAAACAGGTGACCTATCTGTGCCTTTCTCCATTAGAAATGCTCCTACAAAGCTTATGAAAGAATTAGGATATGGTGAAAACTATGAATACGCACACGATTATGAAAATGGTTTTGTGCCACATGAGTTTTTACCTGAAGAAATTACAGGTACCACATTGTACCAACCTGGAAACAATGCTAAAGAAAATCAATTAAAAACCTATTTAAAGGGTCTTTGGAAAGATAAATATAATTTTTAATTCTGAAAAAGCAATCTCATTGACACTCCGTCTTCGCTAAGAAGCAATAGATCTTTATTCTCAGAGAAAGAACATTGGTATTGTGTTTCAAACAAAATACCGTTATAACTGTTTTCTGATTGGAGTATGGTTCCTTTTAAAACTAGGCCACTCTCAGAGTTTCCAGACTCTTCATACAAGTCATAGCCGCTGTCACTCTTTTTCAAAAGATACGAGGTAGCATTATGGGTATACGAGTTAAATTTATTTTGAGGGGCTACACTAGCTTTAACAGTTTCTTCTTTAGTGTTTTCTTCAACAACCTGCATTTTTTCTTGGTTATTTTTACCAGTAATCTCTTTTCTTAGAACAACAGCTACTTGACGTATGTTAAGGGCCTCAAAGGTATTAAAAGCGTTACGCAACGCATCTTGGTATGACTTTCTGTAGTCTTTTTGCTTGCTGGCTCCTTCCTCACCTCTATACACTTCATTTCCTTTGCAATCTTTTAAAATAACAATAATCTTCGTGCGGGTAAAACCAGCTACAGATTCGACGTCCGCCCATAATCCATCACAATTATCTACCCTTGGTAATTCATTAAAATAATACGCATTAAATCCATTTTTATCTAAATAATATTTTGTCATATCATTTAATTGATATTGGTTATCGGTAGATAAAAAATCAAATGTATCTGGCACAACAACAAAACTATAGTCACTCAAGCTCTTTTGAGCTAAACCGACATTTAACATACTCACTAACACCACTAATATCAAAAGGAATTGTTTCATATTTAATCTACTATAACGTTAAAACCTAGCTGTAAAGATACGCTATTTGCCTTGGCAAGGTTTAACAGATCTAACAGATTATCTGCTGCAACAAAGAAGTTAAAGTTTCCTATATTTAAAGACATTCCAGCACCAATATTTTTAGCAGAATAGCTGTCAATAGTATAGGTTGTTTTTAACGAAAGCCAATTTCCAAACCTTCTTCTGTAGTAAACCGTTCCTGCCAATTGGGGGCCTCTAGGCCTAAAAATGCTATAGTACTGAACCCCTGCTTGGGATACACGTTCTTGTCTTTCACTTCTGTTTCTACAATCACACACTTCATCACCACCAACAAAGCTCCCAAAATCATAATGCAGCCCAGCATTAATTTTGGTTGGACGAAATTGAGTGTAGGGTATAATAAGTGTATCTATAGGAATTTCACGTACAATTTCATCTTCTAAATTATCGTAATATGGTACCGTAATTTCTCCCACTTCAAGTTCTGGAAAAATAAGCTCGAGACCATCTAATGTATAATCACCACGTGCCCGATATACTTCAATATCACTAGTGTGAAAGATAGCGCCGATATCAAGAACAGATGCTGTTAGAGAAAGTTGCGAATCAAATTGATACGTAATACCAGCATCAAAACCTACTCCAAAATTTCCACCAAGCAACGCGCGGCCAAGCAATTTGCTAGTTACCTGAGACTGATCCAAACCATCTAAGGACAAAAACCCCGAGGTTCGTACCTCTAGGTCTAAATCGTCAACTACATGTTCATAAATATTATTACTGCCTGCTCTTAGTCTTGTGGTTAATGTTCCGTTATTACTTGTACTGCCAAGACTGACCATACTGGAGTATAATTTTACACGTACACCAGCGGTTAATTTTCTTGAGAGTTGTTTATTGGCTCCGAAATGATACACGGTCAGTAAATCTGCCCGCGCACTTAGATCTCTAAAATTAAAAGGCTTTCCTGTGTAATCGCTATTTCCTTCCCAAGCCAAAATGGCAAGATCTTTAGGGAAATAGGCTATAACGTCAAGTTCTTGGTAGATACCTCCAGAAAAATAGATGGGCTCCCTTCCTTTTGAAAGCCAACCAAAATTTAACACGTCTAATTGTTGAGTTGCTGTGAAAAAGTCTCTCGCACTTAACTCAAAAATTGTATTTCTGATTTTGGTATTAATGTCAACGCCATCATCAGCAAAAACATCAAATACGGAGACACCAGAAGAACCTGCATTTAAATGAATTTGAGATAAAAACGGAACCCCTAGGTGATATTTGGCATTTACAACACTCCCAGGGTTGAGCATTAATGCCTGTGGTGTCACCTCCCAATTATAAAGCAGTTGCTTGTTTTGAGAAAAAACAATTGAAATCCCGAAAGCTATGTAAAAAAAAAAGAATTTTTTCATAGAATATTTCTTTTTAATCAATCTCTAAATAATAGGTTGTTTTTGACTGTAAGTTCAAGGCACCTGTTAAGCCTTGTGAAGAAGATGGGATGGCTACTGTAATAACAACCTTATCTCCTTTTGTGAGGTCTTTAATCTCTTGTTCTCCAACCTCTTCTATATAATTAGTTATACCTGGGTTGTTTTCAGTTCCAGAAACTACTGTGGCTTCCATGAAATACATAGAAGTGTTTTGCCCGTTCAAAAAATCGAATGAGACGTTAAATTCAAGCGGTATGCTATTGGTAAATTGAAATAAAAAATCAGCTTTTTTTAAAATAGTAGCAATATCTCTTCCTCCTAGAAAATCTAGATCTGTTGTATCCTTTAATACTAAGATTTCGGAGTTTGTAGTAGCGTTGTAAAACTGTGAGGCGTCTATAGTAAAATAGATTAAATCAAGCTCAATTTCTGGAGTTAAAAGTACGTCATTTACTTGTTCAAAGTCTGTCCCCTCAAAACAAGAAACAAAAACCGTTAGACTAACTAGTAAGGTACAAAATTTGGTTTTTTTTAAAAGCATAATAGGTAAGGTATAAAATAAAAATCCGTATTGTTACGGTTTAGTATAAATAAACAGCAAATGCTCCTATAAGAAATCTTTGATTTCTAATAAATGGTCCACCACTTTATAACCACCTTTGGGTATTTCTTCTCTGTAATTAAAAAAGATAGTGTCCATACCAACACCTTCTCCACCCAAAATATCTGCCTCAAAGGTATCTCCAATCATAATCGTATTTTGAGAAGATACATTAGCCTTTTCTAGTGCTTTTAAAAAAACCAAAGGGTTTGGTTTTTTGACACCCACTTCTTCAGAGCTCGTAACTGTTTTAAAAAAAGGGGCTAGCTTACTTTTTTTAAGCTTAATGTGTTGTACTTCTGTAAAGCCGTTGGTTATAATATGTAGTGTGTATTTTTCTTTTAAATATAATAGCAGCTCAAAAGTTCCGTCAAACAAATAATTATTGTTTGGCAACTCATCAATATACGCATCACTCATTGCATCAATAGTATCCATGTCATATTGTATATTAAACACATTAAAACTATCGATTAATCTTCCACGACGTAATTCTTGCTTGGTTACAAGCTCTTCTCTAAATGATTTCCAATAATCAAAGTTAATGGGTTCATATATTTTTAAAAATGCCTCTAATGGAACAGAAACAGTGAATGTTTGAAACACGCGTTCCATAGCCAAGGCAGAATTTCTATCGAAATCCCAGAGAGTATGATCTAGATCAAAAAAGACATCGGTAATTGTAGGTTTTATCATGATAGTAAGGTTTCAGAAAAAAGAGAACGCCATAACTTATTATTAGGATCTGCTGAAAAGTCTTTATTTGAGAACAACACAGAAAATGTGCCGTTAACGGCTTGTACTTTCTTGAACATCGCTGTTATTTTCATAGCAGTATCCTTAGGGCTTTGTTTTAAATAAGCTTGCGTAGTGCAAGCTATAGGCTGAATAGCCAGAGGAGTAATAATTTCATAATCTAAGTCATAAAATAAAAAAGGAGTACACGTTCCCGCTCTAAATCCAGGTTCATTTTCATAAACCATCGTGTAATCTTTCTCAATTTCTAGAGAAACGAGGTTTCTATAAATTTCTGGCAGATTGATAAGTAAATTACTATTTTGACTACTTTCTATATCTCTATTTATAATATTTTCGAGTGTTCTCTTCTCTGTTTTTAAAAATTCCGGATGTGTTAAAGCTGCCCATGAAACTAAAAGCCCTACTTCCTTATAATCTGAAACGTATTTGATAAGCATTTTAAACTTTTGATTCTGGGTATTGATTGTTTCTTCAAAAGCTACCGCCTCCCCTAGTAAAAAAAACACAGTGAGTTTCATGCTGCTATTTTTGGTGGCATTAATCACCCACTCATAACTATCATAAGGATCCCCTTGCAACCCAAATACAACTTTAGATCGCAATAAAAACTGTTTTAACCTTAGCTTAAAAAGGTCGGTGGTAAAACCAATGAAAGATCTAAAAATACCTTTATTTAAAAAAGCAAAAGCAGCTTGTGCATTAATTAGATTATGGACCGTTGTTTCCTTTTCAGGAAATAATATGTCAGGAAATTCTTGCTTTAATAAACTCTTCAGCTTATAGGCCCAAATATCTATCACTGGGCTGTTTAGAAAGTCGTATTTAAAACCTAAACTCTCTGAAGCAGAAAACCTTCCTAAATGATCTTTTACGTGCGGTAAATACTCCTCATACCTACTAAGTAAATAAAAAGAAGCTGTAAAAATATCAAAGGGAATTGCACTTTTGTCACTTACCGCAAAGAAACATTTGGTCTCTTCCCAATCACGCACATTAATCTCAACACTCTCAACACCTTGTTGGGTAAGCAATCCATGACTTTGAAAGAAAAGTTCATTCCCCAAAGGCTGTTTTCCATAAGAGGCTTTTGGACCTTTGTGTGCTAAAAATATTTCAATCTCATTTGTAAAACCAACCTTAATATCTAAAACACGGGTACATAAATGTTTAAAAACATAAGAAATTCTTGGCGTAGTTTGTTTGGTAAATATCAGTAGCATATAAAAATAGGAACTAAAAAATGCACTATAATTTGAGCTGTAAACTCTTCAAATATAGGGTAATTTGGGGTGTTATTTTTTAATT
Source organism: Minisyncoccia bacterium (assembly GCA_047616265.1). Classification (GTDB taxonomy): domain Bacteria; phylum Bacteroidota; class Bacteroidia; order Flavobacteriales; family Flavobacteriaceae; genus Patiriisocius. The sequence goes on along the minus strand of JBLHII010000022.1, from coordinate 3,179 downwards.
TTAAAATAAAAGGTACTGCCAACTCCAAATTGAGATTTAACCCATATTGTGCCTTCATGTAATTTAACAATTTTCTCTGCGTGAGCAAGACCAACACCAGTGCCCTCTTGTTTCTCTTGGTTTGGTACACGAGAGAAAATAGTAAAAAGATCTGCAATATCCTCTTCCTTAATACCAATGCCGTTATCTGCCACAGAAAACACCCAAGAATCTTCCTCTTCTGTTGTTGAAATTTTAATAATAGGAGCCAAGCCTTTTTTACTGTATTTCAACGCATTACCGAGTAGATTTTGAAAAAGCAACCGTAGCTCTACTTTGTATCCTTTTACTTTAGGCAAGTTTTCAGATATGATAGTTGCATTCGTTTCTTGAATTCGCTTTTTAAGATCATACTTAGCAACTTCAACCTGTTCTTGAACGTCTACTTTTGTTATTTTTAAATCTCTACCGATGCGACTGTGCTCTAACAATCCTTTAATTTGCTCTGCCATCCTTCCTGAAGCTTCATGGATATACCCTATGTACTCTTTCCCCTTTAAGGAAAGTTCTTCGGTAAACTTCTGCATTAAAAAATCACTACTAAACCTAATAGTAGCTAGCGGTTCTTGTAAATCATGAGAACAAATAGAAACAAATTGCTCAAGATCTCTATTCACTCTTTCTAAATCTTCTTTTTTTCTTCTAGCGTTGCGCTGTGCTTTTTTTATTTCTGAAATATCAACCAAAGTGAAGATTGATTTAACAACAACACCTGTTTTATTATAGATTGCTCTGGAGTTTAAGATTGCTTGAATTTTCTTCCCTTTTTTTGTAAGTAAGGTAACTTCCTCACTTGAAATGGCGCCTAATTTTAAAAAAGCATCTAAGAGCCCCGTGATTTTTAGGCTTGATCTCTCTGTAAATATTTTTGACACATGAGAACCAATGATTGCCCTTTTACCTTTGTACCCAAGGTTTGAAACAAGCATACTATTACAGTTAACCACATACCCAGTTAATGGGTTTATAGTGGCGTGCATTACTGGATTGTCATCATATAAAAGACCAAAATTAGTTTCACTAATTCTTAGTTTTTCTTCTAGCCTCGTTACTTCTTCTTCAAGTTTAGCAACATTTTTGGATCCTATTATCTGTGTTTCTTTATTCAATATTTCCTAATTAATTTTCATGCAAAAATTTAGTGTAAAAGGCCTTCATCAGCAAAACTAAAATATGCCTTTTCTGTGATGATTACATGATCTATTATTTTAATATCAAGACTCTCCCCTGCTATTTTTATTTTTTGAGTTATTGTTTTATCTGCCATACTTGGCTTTAATGTTCCACTAGGGTGATTGTGGACTAAAATAAGAGCTACTGCCCCAAGTTGTAAGGCATTTTTAAACACCAAACGTACATCAACTAATGTTCCGGTAATGCCTCCTTTACTCAACTGAGATTTCTGAAGTATATTGTTCGCATTATTTACATATACAATCCAAAATTCTTCATGAGGTAAAACCCCTAAAATAGGCTGCATAAGATCAAATACAGATTTACTAGAATTGATTTTTTTTATCGCTACAAATTCTTCTGTCCGGCTTCTTCTTCCCAATTCTAGTGTTGCCACTATACTAATAGCTTTTGCTTCACCAATACCTTTAAAGCGCATAAGTTCCTGTATAGATATCTTTCCTAGGGTATGTAAATCCTGATTGCTTTCTGCCAAAATTCGTTGAGCCAAGGTAACTGCAGATTCATCTCTACTACCACTTCCAACAATAATTGCTATTAACTCTGCATCACTTAAGCTCTCTTTACCTTTGGCAAGCATCTTTTCTCTGGGGCGATCATCCTCACTCCATTTTTTTATTGAAAAGGATGTTTTAGTAGGTTTCAACAGTACAGATTTTCAGTTTTTAATAAAGGTAAGGTTTATATTCATACTGAGAAACTCTTTTACAGGAGTCAAAACAATATATTGGCACATACTTTAAAATATTTTGCCATAAATCGATTCTTTAGTGTGCAGAATCAAGCTCAGCATCTTTAAAAAAAACATTTCTACCGATATTTACACTAAACTACAGCCTAGTTATTTTAAAATTTCTTTTACTTTTTTGAAATCTAAACCTCCATAATCACCACTACTCATAAGCAACAAAGAGGTGTCATTTAAATCTTGCTCAAATAGGTATTCTTTGAACGCTGTTGGATCTGTAAAAACAGCTAGGTCATTTCTTTGAAATGCTTCTGAAATTTGAACAGCGGAAACTGCCTCTAACTTTTTAATTTTTACCGCATGAGGAGAATAAAACACTACAGCCTTATCTGCAGCGTCTAGAGCACCTTGATATTCAGATAAAAATTCTGGATTTAGACTACTGTAGGTGTGCAATTCTAAACAGGCTAACAACCTGCGTTCTGGATATTGATTTTTAAGTGCCTCTGTGGTTGCTTTGACTTTGCTAGGAGAATGGGCAAAATCCTTGTATGCAATACTACTAGGCCCTTCTCCAATTTTCTCCAAACGCTTACTCGCTCCCTTAAAAGTTGCTATAGCTTCATAAAAATCTTCTAGCTGTACGCCCATGAGCTGGCAAATCCAGCGGGCACCCTCTAGATTATTCAAGTTGTGTTTGCCAAATATTTCAATAGGCATTTGTCCCTCTTGGGTATCTAACAACGTTTCTCCATTTTCAACAGCATATGCTGGTGTTTGATATGGGTATTTTTTTATTTGATTTTGTGTGGCTTCTACTAAATTTTTAACCTCTATATCTTCTTCATTGTAGACAATTGCACCCCCATGTGTTATTTCAGAAAGAAATATACGAAACTGTTCTACGTAATTATCAAAGGTTGGAAACACATTAATATGATCCCAAGCAATACCGCTCAACAAAGCTATATTAGGTTTATACAAATGAAATTTTGGACGTCTATCTATAGGAGAAGACAGGTATTCATCTCCCTCCAAAACGATAAAATCATTTTCTTCAGTAAGATGCACCATTGTATCAAATCCGTCTAATTGTGCACCCACCATATAATCTACTTCTTTGTCATGGTAATGCATAACATGCAAAATCATAGAAGTTATTGTAGTTTTACCATGAGAACCTCCAATAACCACACGGGTTTTATTTTTAGATTGTTCATACAAAAACTCTGGATAGCTATATATAGTAAGCCCAAGC
>JBLHII010000021.1:0-17179 GCA_047616265.1 Minisyncoccia bacterium | reverse complement strand
AAATTAAAGCCAGCTCATTTTGACGATGATGACGTTACTGTTTGTGAAGGGTCAATGATAAGTGTATTAGGAACGTCTCTACAAAACAGAGATGTCTTACAGTTTTTCTTCACCTCAACTTGGAATGTTGTTGGTTTAGAAATGGAAGGTGCTCATTATCAAAAAGCCATACAAGCCGCTTCAACAATTAGAGGGAGTATTAGCAATAATGTAACGGTGATGTACGCATATTACGCAAGTGATAACCCGCTAGAAACAGGGAGTACATTAGCCTCTGGAGGTCTTGGCACAACAGGTGTAAAACCAACCTATTTGATAACAGAAAAAATGTTGAAATTAATTTTAAAATAGTGCCAAAGAGGCTATGTCAAATAACGTATTAATTACCGGAGGTGCTGGTTTTATTGGATCTAACTATGTTGCCTATCTATTGGAAGATACTACCGACGAAATTTTTGTCTTAGACAAACTCACCTATGCAGGTAATTTAAAAAACCTTGCCGCTGTTTCACATCTTCCAAACTATCATTTTATAGAAGGAGATATTTGTGACATGGTTTTGGTGTCTTCTTTATTTGAAAAACATCAATTTAATAAGGTTATTCACTTTGCTGCAGAATCTCATGTAGATAATTCTATAACAAATCCAGGCGCTTTTATCGCGACCAACATTACGGGAACATTTAATGTGTTGCAAGCTGCATATAAAAATTGGATGATGGGCCCTAACCGTTTTAAAGCAGGATGTGAGGCTACCCGTTTTTTACATGTTTCTACAGATGAGGTTTATGGAACGCTTGGTGCTTCTGGTTTGTTTACAGAAGAAACCCCGTACGCCCCCAATAGCCCATATAGCGCCTCTAAGGCCTCTAGCGATTTCATTGTGCGAAGCTATTATCACACCTACGGTATGCCTGTAGTGACTACTAATTGCTCTAACAACTATGGCCCGAATCAACATAAAGAAAAATTGATCCCTACCATTATTAGAAAAGCGGTGGCTGGAGAACCTATTCCTATCTATGGAGATGGAAAAAACATACGCGATTGGCTCTATGTAAAAGATCATTGTATCGGGATTAAAAAAGCTGTTGATGCCGGTAGATTAGGAGAGACCTACAATATTGGTGGGCGCAATGAGCGAGAAAACCTATACATAGCACATGCTATTTGTGAAATACTAGATACCTTACAGCCTAAAGGGTTTTCATATAAAGAACAAATTACTTTTGTAACAGACAGGCCTGGGCATGACTTTAGATATGCTATTGATGCTACTAAAATAGAAAATGAATTGGACTGGAAAGCCGATGAAAATTTTGAAAGCGGCATTAAAAAAACAATCGTGTGGTATCTAGAAAACAGTGATCGATTATTTTAAACACTAAAACAAATATACTTTGAAAGGAATCATACTTGCCGGAGGAAGCGGCACCAGACTACACCCATTAACCCTTGCTGTTAGCAAACAGCTAATGCCCGTGTATGACAAACCTATGATTTATTATCCCTTATCTACTTTAATGCTTGCGGGTATTAAAGAGATATTAATAATTTCTACGCCTCAAGATTTACCCTTATTTAAAAAACTATTAGGGGATGGGGGGAAATTAGGCTGTAATTTTCAATATGCAGAGCAAGCAACACCAAATGGTTTAGCAGAAGCCTTTATCATTGGTAAAAAATTTATTGGCAAAGACAAAGTAGCTTTGATTTTGGGAGACAACATATTTTATGGTTCTGGATTAAAAGCATTGTTGCAATCAAATAATAATCCAGACGGTGGTATTGTATATGCATATCATGTACAAGATCCTGAGCGATATGGGGTAGTTGCCTTTGATGCTGATGGAAAAGCCTTGTCTATTGAAGAAAAGCCTGCACACCCAAAATCAAATTATGCAGTTCCTGGTATTTATTTTTATGATAATTCTGTAGTTGATGTTGCTGCAAACATTACGCCAAGTCATCGGGGTGAATTAGAAATTACAGATGTGAATAATGTCTATTTACAACAAGGAAAGCTAAGTGTGAGTATTCTAGATAAAGGAACCGCTTGGTTAGACACAGGAACCTTTGCTTCATTAATGCAAGCGTCTCAGTTTGTAGAAGTGATAGAAGAACGCCAGGGACTAAAAATTGGAGCTATTGAAGAAGCTGCCTATGAAATGGGTTTTATCACAAAAGAACAACTTCATGACTTAGCAATACCGCTATTAAAAAGCGGATATGGCAAACATTTAATGCAACTCGACTAAATTTGAAACTAGAGAAAACCAACCTAAAAGATTGCTTTATTCTTACCCCACAGGTGTATGAAGATGAGCGTGGTACATTTAACGAAACCTTTAATGCTGAAAAATTTACAGCGCAAACTGGAATACATACAACGTTTGTTCAAGACAATCAATCTACCTCAAGATTTGGTGTAATCCGCGGGTTACATTTTCAAAAAGGCGCGTATGCGCAAGCAAAATTGGTGCGTGTAATAAAAGGCCGTGTTTTGGATATTGTAGTGGATCTTAGAAAAGGTAGCCCCAGTTTTGGAGAAAGTGTAAGCATTGTAATTTCTGAGGAAAACAGAAAACAACTTTTTGTGCCTCGCGGATTTGCACATGGTTTTAGTGTATTGGAAGACAATACGATTTTTGCTTACAAATGTGATGGCTTTTACAACAAAGAAAGTGAGCATGGCATTATCTATAACGACGCAACCTTAGCCCTAGATTGGCACCTAGGTAATACTGAAATGATTATTTCAGAAAAGGATCTTGAATTACCTACATTTGCAGCCTTGGCTTTGTAGCTAAATAATAATAAATACAGGGCGCCTTGTTCCATGAACGTTTATATGAAAAAAACAAATTTAATTGTGTTTGGTACACGACCAGAGGCTATAAAAATGGCTCCATTGGTTAAAAAATTTCTAGAAAGAGATGATTTCATCACTAAAGTATGTGTTACAGCACAACATAGGGAGATGCTGGATCAAGTACTAGATTTCTTTGAAATTACTCCAGATTATGACCTTAATTTAATGCGTCCTAATCAAAATCTATTCACGCTAACTGCATCTATTATAGAAGGCATGAAGCCCGTTTTGGATGAAGTACAACCAGATTTTGTCTATGTCCACGGAGACACCACTACCTCTACAGCTGCCGGTATCGCTGCCTTTTACAGCGGCGCAAAAGTGTGTCATGTAGAAGCAGGGCTAAGAACCTATGATAGGCAATATCCTTTCCCAGAAGAATTTAACAGACAACTTACAGGAAAAATAGCCGATTATCATTTTGCGCCTACACAAGGGTCAAAGAACAACCTTTTAAAAGAAAATACTGCAGAACAAAACATATTAGTAACTGGTAACACCGTGATTGACGCCTTATTGTATGGCGTTGCTAAAGTGAATGCTCCAGACTTTGTAGATGCTGAAATTTTACAACTCAAGAAGCTCTTAGATTTCAATAAAAAAATCATCCTTGTTACAGGACACCGCAGAGAAAACCACGGGGATGGATTACAAAATATTTGTACTGCCCTAAAAACCATAGCAACCAATCACCCCGAAACACAAATTGTATACCCTGTTCATTTAAACCCAAATGTAAAAGGACCTGTACATGATTTGTTAGGAGGTATTGATTCTATATTTTTAATACAACCGTTAGCATACGCAGCTTTTATTTGGCTGATGGAAAAAAGTTACTTAATTATTACAGACAGCGGTGGTATTCAAGAAGAAGCCCCCAGTTTAGGAAAACCCGTATTAGTAACTAGAAATACAACAGAAAGACCAGAAGCGGTAACAGAAGGCACTGTACTGCTCGTAGGAACAAACACCTTAAGAATTATTGAAGAGGCAGAGAGATTGCTTGGTGATGATGCCCTGTATGGTACCATGAGCACCCTACACAATCCTTACGGAGATGGTGCCGCTTCAGAAAAAATTATAGATTATATTAAAGCATTATAGATGGAAAAGAAACCGAGTGTAGTGATGATGGGTTTAGGGTATATTGGCCTGCCTACAGCGGCGTTAATAGCTAGTAGAGGATTACATGTAACTGGAGTAGATATACACCAACATGTTATTGACACCATAAATAAAGGGCAAATACATATTGTTGAGCCAGATTTGGATGGTTTGGTGCACCATGTTGTGAGTAAAGGTTTTTTAAAGGCAACGTTGCATCCAGTAACGGCAGACGTATACTTAATTGCAGTGCCAACTCCATTTAAAGATAATTTTGTTCCAGATGTTTCTTATGTATTGGCTGCTGTTTCAAAAATTACTCCTACGATAGAAAAAGGTGCTTTAGTGATTTTAGAGTCTACAAGCCCCGTAGGTACTACCCTATTAATTGAAAAGCAAATCTATAAAGACAGACCTGAATTGGAAGGGCATATTTACATTGCCTATTGTCCAGAACGAGTACTGCCAGGTAATATCCTTCATGAGCTAAAACATAATGATCGTGCTATTGGTGGTATTAATGAACTATCCACTAAAAGAGCTATTGCTTTTTACAAGCACTTTGTGGTGGGTGAATTACACCCTACCAATGCTAAAACTGCAGAGATGGTAAAATTGGTTGAAAACGCCTCTAGAGACAATCAAATTGCTTTTGCAAATGAATTATCCATTATTTGTGATAAAGCAGGCATTAATGTGTGGGATATGATAGCCCTTGCAAACAAACACCCTAGGGTTAATATTTTAAATCCAGGCACAGGTGTTGGTGGACACTGCATTGCAGTAGACCCTTGGTTCATTGTCTCTGAATTTCCAAAGGAAAGTGGTTTGATTAAAAAATCAAGAGAAACAAACAACTACAAAACACAATGGGTGCTAGAAAAAATAAAAAATACAGCACTGGGGTTTAAAGTAGAAAATAATAGGGATGCCGTGATAGCATGTATGGGCTTAGCTTTTAAACCAGATATTGATGATTTAAGAGAATCTCCAGCGCTTTTAGTAGCAACCTCTTTGAAAGAAGCTTCTTTTAAAACTATAAATGTAGAACCAAATCTACATGAAAGTGATACCATGGAGCTTACCAACACATCAAATGCCCTTGAAGAAGCTGATATTATTGTATTTCTTGTCTCCCATTCTGGTTTTAAAAACTTGGAGCTACCAAACAACAAAATTATATTAGATTTTTGCGGGGTGCTAAACTAAGCTAATACATTGTTAATACACGCAACCATAGCAATTTTATGGTATCTTGATACGGAATAACAGGGTGTAGCATTTTTTAATAATTTCTGAAATATTATAATGAGTAACCTTCTAGTTACAGGATCAAATGGACAATTGGGGCAATGTTTGAGAGAGCAACTCAAGACGTTTCCTGGTATTACATGTTATTTTGCAACCAGAGAAGATTTAGATATCACAAATGCCCTTTTAGTGCAAAAATTCTTTGCTGAAAACAACTTTGTTTATTGCGTAAATACCGCAGCATACACCAATGTAGAAAAAGCTGAGAAGGAAGAAAAATTGGCTTTTTTAATTAACGCAGAAGGAACCCGTAACATTTCAAAAGCATGTAGAGACAATGATGTTGTATTGCTACACATATCAACAGATTATGTTTTTGATGGCACAAAGAAAACACCTTATATAGAAACTGATGATACACAGCCAATAAATGTGTATGGGGCATCCAAATTAAAAGGGGAACAATACATTAGAGATCTCTGGAGCAAACATTTTATCATTCGTGCCTCATGGTTATATAGCCAGTACGGGCATAATTTTTTAAACTCCATGTTCCAATTTGCCAAAGAAAAAAAGGCCTTAAGGATTACAACACAACAGACAGGCACTCCTACCAATGCGAATGATTTGGCGAGAGCCTTATTAACTATTATAAAAACTGGCAACACGAGCTATGGTGTCTACCATTTCAGCAATCTAGGAGCCGGCACTTGGTATGATTTTGCAAAAGCCATCTTTGAGGCAACGGGAGAAATAGATACTGTAAGTCTTGCTAAAACCGAGCATTACGCTACTTTTGCAAAGCGACCCGCCTATAGTGTAATGAATTGCACGAAGTTAAAAAATAATTTAGGCATTAATAACAGAGACTGGAATGTCAGCCTAAAAGAAATCATTAACAATAAATAAAATTATATGTCACAAGAAACCAATGATGAGATAGATTTAGGGTATCTCCTAAATAAAATTAATGAACTATTTAAAAATATCTCTATTAGTATCTATGCTAGTATTCAGTTTTGCTTAAGAAACTGGTCTCTTATTTTAGGGCTTTTAATTGCAGGGGTTGTGGCAGGCTATTTTTCTGAAATTGAAGCTAAGCCCTCAAAGAAAGCAACACTTATTTTACGAACCAATTTTAATACTGCAGAATACACCTATAGTGCGCTTAACACATTAGTGGTTAAGTCTAAGGCCTTAGACACAGTGTTTTTAAAAGAAAATGGCTTTAAAACAGACTCAATTGAAATTAGGGGTATTGAAATTACGCCTATGATAAATTTCAAGGATATTACTGAAAATTTTGACAATAACGATAGGGTACTAGAGGCCTTACTAAGAAACCTTCAGTTTAAGGATGAAGAAGCCGTGTCAAATTCATTTTATTCAGGGTATAAATTGCATCAAGTTAGTTTTGTAATGTCAAATCATGCAAATAAAACTACTTTAAAAAGAACTTTAGCATACTTAAACAACAATGAAATAATTAAACGAACGGCACAAAACGGGAAAGAGGTATTAGAGAATAATATTGCAATGAATGACTTCTCGATTAAACAAATAGATTCAACTATTTCAAAATACAACCAAAACTCCTTTATGGGATCTTCTTCAGGACAACTTGTTGTGGTAGACAAAAACTTTAGTTATAGTGGTGTGCTAATGGAAAAAACTAAATTACAAAAAGAAAATACCCGCTTAAAAAATGAATTAGTATATGCAGATAGTGCAATTCTTCAGATAAACAATTCAAATATTGTAGAAGAAATTAGGCCTATATACACCATGAAATATGTTTTATATCCATTGTTTTTTGTTCTCCTGTTTTTTGTTTTTAATTGGTTATTAAAAAAATACAAAAAAGCCAAAGAGTATTCCATCATAAAAAAACAATAAAAAATATTGATTTTTTTAAAACTTCTGAAAAAGCACATTTCCTTGCTGTTAATGATAGCAGGGGCAGGAAGCGTTTTTTTAGTCAACATTGTTTTAAAAGCGACACTTAGTGATTTTGAATATGGTGAATATTCCATATTTATAACCTTTTTACAAGTGTGTGTGTCTTTTGGATTTCTTGGCTTAGAGCAAGTGTTTTTGAGGCTCTCTGAGGTCTCAAATAAGGACGACATATTAACAGATAAAAAATTATTAAAGATAACCTTTGGGGTGGGCTTGCTGTTTAGCGTTTTGCTTAGCGTTGTTTTTTCAAGAATATTTTTAAAAATTGAAATTGCTCTTACACTACTTGTCTTGTTGACTTTTAGCACATCTTTAATGATGTTTTTATACAATATTGTACGGCTAAAAAAACAATTTATAACGGCTCAGTTATTTAATAATATGTGGAAGTATATCATATTAGCAATAACGGCGGTGCTCCTAATTAATGGAACCGCAGGCACAAAAATATTAATAGAAGTTTTTACTTATATCGCTGTTGGAAGTGTTGTTATTTTTTCTGTATACGTTATAAAAAATGTGCCTTTTAAATTTACGAACTCTTTTCCCCTTAGCACCATTTCTAGATATAGCTTTCACTTTATACTATCCATGTTAACCCTTACTGTTATTGGGTTTTTTGATCGATTTTATATCAAGGCTTTTTTTGGGTCTGTTGCCTTTGGTAATTATTTTTATTTGTCAACTATTTTTTATTTTCCTTTTGCATTATTACAAGGGTATATCGGGTTTAAAGAGTTAGTATTTTTTAAGACAAATGCTTCTTTGCGTATTTTGAAAAAAAAACTAATTCGTATTAATTTTCTTTCTTTAGGAATTGCTATTATTATTTTCAGCACAGCGTATGTTTTAAACGAATTAGAAATCATACCTGCTGTAGATTTTAATTCAAATACCACAATTATTTTTATATTTATGTTTCTTGGCCTCCTTAGAATAAATTACAGCATGCTCTCTTCTGTATTGGGTGCAATAGGATCCATAAAAATAATTAGAAATGCAAACATACAATCCATCGTGTTTATTCTATTCATTTTTGCGGTGTGTGCCTCATCTCTTGAAAGTGTCGAAACTGTTGCTTTTTGTATCTTGCTTATTTGGATATCCAGAATAGCAATATGGTATTATAATGCAGTGAGGCAATTAAAAATCAATGCGATATGAAATACGAAATTCAATTGTGGGTGTTTTCCTTTTTAAAGGCTATTCCTGGCCGCATTGGTTGTAGGCTAAGAAACATATTGCTTCCTTACAAACATGGTATAAATGCGCTTGTTTGGGATCATACTCATATAGATTCTCCAAGCAAGCTTACGCTTGGCAATAACGTATCTATAAACAGAGGGTGTGTTTTGCATGCTGGTGGTGAGATTGAAATAGGGAATGATGTTTTAATAGGGCCTAATGTTACAATCTATAGCCAAAACCATACTTTTGAAGACATCACGATGCCTATTAATACCCAAGGATATACTTGCAAGAAAGTGATTATTGGCAATAATGTTTGGATTGCTGCAAACGCAACGATACTCCCCGGTGTTATAATTGAAGATGATTGTGTTATTGGAGCTAACACCCTTGTAAATAAAAATATTGAAAAAGGATCTTTAGTGGTTGGTAACCCGTGTAGGGTAATCAAAAAAATAGGCGCTAATGATTAAACAAAAACTCATTCGTTTTACTGAAAGTTCAAAGTCATTGGTGGCTTTGTTGCTTATTTTCTTTGTAGGAGATGTATTGGTTAAACTATGTGTTTATGCGCACTTTGATTTTCATAATTTTAGCGCAATTACTAGGGGGTCTTTTTTTGTTTTGAGTTTGATGATGAGCTTTTTATCCCCAACAAAATTTAGAAAAAGGATGCTTTTGTTTCTCTCAGTACTTACGCTTTTCTTTTTTATGGGTCAATATACTTTTTTACCTAGCGGTCTGGAGGAGCACCTTTTTAAAAACTTCATATTTCTTTCTAGGTATTTATTCATATTTTCAATCTTGCTGTTTTATGACGGTCTTGATAAGCTCCCGGTAGACAAAAAAGTGCTCACTACTTTTGAATGGGTTATTATTATTAATACCGTTGCTATTTTTATTGGTTTTTTGTTTGATGTAAAAACGCTAGAAACCTATCAAAGCAGCCGCTTTGGTTTTAATGGTTTGTTTTTAGTGCCTAGTATAGCAACTTTTTTTTACGCGATATCGTTAAGTTATTTAGCGTTTCAGTTTAAAAAAAATACACGCTATAAAATACTATTTTCTATAGTTTTACTTGCGGGTCTGCTTGTGGGCACAAAGGCTCTATTACTCTTTGTAATACTTACACTTGCGCATCTCTTTTTCTTGAATAAATGGTATTTAAATAAATTGTTTTATGGCTTTTTAGTAGTGGCGGCATCTCTTTTAGTGCTTTATAAAAACACCGTTCTTTCTGTTTTAGAAAAAACATTTGCCATTTTATTAAGTGTATATCAAGAAAGTGGATTTATTACCATGGTAACCTCTTACAGAAATATAAACTTGCAAACAGACCTTGTTAACATGGCAGATGCGCATTGGGGTTTTGTAAACTATCTTGTGGGAGGTACAAACTTCACAAAATACAGGGTTGAGTTTGACTTTATAGACGTGCTCCTTTTTTTCGGGATTGCAGGGGGAGGTTTATATTTAGTATATTACTTTAGGTACATAATTAGGTTCTCTGAGCTTACGCGCTTTGGTAAAATTCAAATAGGGTTTTTACTGGGTATTGGGTTTTTATCTGGGACCTTTTTTAATAATGCCCCTGTTGCTATTTATACCTTAGTATTAGTAACATTTTTTTCAATTAAAAATAAGAAAATACTGAACTCGAAAAACACAAACCTATGACATATGTAGTTTTTTTCATTTTGTGTCTACTTAACTTTTCTCTGGGAATCATATCTGTATTAAAATTTAAGTATAACAACCTGGCATTAAAACTCTTTTTTGTTATCACCATACTTGCTCCCCTAGGAAAATTAACAACAAAGTTTCATACAAATTGGCAAATCTCATCCTACTACCTGTTTTTTATAGGTTGTTTTTTGGTCTTTATTCTAAAGCTTTTAAGCAACAACAAATTTAAAAAGCAAACTATTGCCACCCTTGTAATGACAGTAGGAACACTCCTAATTTTAGGCGTCCACTATTTTTTAATTGGAGATAAAGACGTTACGCTAACAAACATATTAAAAGACATAAAACCGTATCTAACCATTTTGTTGGCGATCCCGTTTTTAGAGGTCTATAAGTCAAGATTGGGGCAAATATTAACTAGAAAATTTATAAATAATATTTTACTGATAAACCTCGTAATAACAACTGTCTTTTTCTTTTTAATGCTACAGTTTGATTTACATTTAAAGCTAACCGATGATCCTTATTTTGAGTTTGAGGAGGTTCGTTTGGAAACGCTAGGCATCTTTTTTGGAGGATTTTATTTGTTTTATTTAGTAATAAAAGACAAAAAGCCAACACTCAAAGAAATTGTGATTTCCGGGGTGCCACTATTTTACACGGGTAACAGAACCATGATTTTTGCCTTTATTTTGGTGATGTTTGTTGTTTACGTTTCAAAACTAACTTTTAAAAAAATACTTTTAATAATCTCTGGTGGTATTTTAAGTTTCGTGTCTTTAGGTTATTTGGTTGTCACCGCCACTGAAAATTCTCCCATCTACAGGATAAAAAAATTGTTTGAAGATGGATATATCAGCGAATCTTTTGCCACTCGATTTTCGCCCTTTATAAATGCTATTTCAGATTTTTCTTTTTTAAACTTTATAGTAGGAAAAGGAGTTGGATTAACCTTTTATATAAAGTGGTTTGTTTGGCGATCAGAGATAGATAATTACAACGTGTATCTAGATAGTCTTTACCTGACCCTCTATGCTAAATACGGGGTGTTTTCTATCTTGTTTTTTGTGATATTCTACTTGTATTTAAACTCCTACAGAAACATTAAGGCGAGTACCTATTATTTTTTATTATTTATTTTAATTGCAATCACAAACTCCTTCTGTTATCAATTTAATTTTTTATGGTTTCTAATAATTATAGCAGCTCCATATAACATGAGCAAATCAAGTTTAGAGAGTGGACATCAAAAAACTAAATCCCCTTTTTAAATAATGCTTTTTAACTCCATAGATTTTGCGATTTTTATTCCAATATTTTTTATAATCTATTGGCTAGTTGCCAAAAAACTAACCGTAAGAAATATATTTCTACTTGCTTCAAGTTATTTGTTTTATGGTTGGTGGGACTGGAGGTTTTTATTCCTGATAGCGTTTAGCTCCATAGTAGATTATACAATTGGAGAAAAAATACACGCAGCTGTTAATCTCAAAATTAAAAAAAGATACTTGGCAACAAGCCTTTTCGTTAATTTGGGTTTGTTAGCCTATTTTAAATATGCCAATTTCTTTATAGACTCCTTTATAAGTTCTTTTAGGCTGTTTGGCGCTAGTATTGACCAGGTTAGCCTTAATATTATCTTACCTGTCGGGATTAGTTTTTACACCTTCCAAACACTTAGTTACACCATAGACATTTACAGGGGTAAATTAGCCCCTTCAAAAGATGCCTTGTCCTTTTTCACCTTTGTGGCGTTTTTCCCTCAATTAGTAGCTGGACCTATAGAAAGAGCTTCTCATCTATTGCCTCAATTCCATAAAACATATCGTTTTAATTATACAGCAGTAAAGAGCGGAGTTTTGTTAATGGCCTTTGGGTTATTTAAAAAAATGGTGATTGCCGATAGATTAGCAATTGTAGTTAATGAGGTCTATAATAATCCTACAGATCATGGAGGGCAGGACCTGATAATCGCCACAGTCTTTTTTGCTTTTCAAATTTATTGTGATTTCTCAGGATATAGCGATATTGCTATTGGGCTTTCTAGGACTTTGGGGTTTGATTTAATGAAAAATTTTGAAACCCCCTATTTTGCAACTTCGATAACAGATTTTTGGCGCAGATGGCACATATCATTATCCTCTTGGTTTAGAGATTATGTATATATCCCACTGGGCGGAAGCAGGAAAAGTGAATTTAGAGTCTATCTAAATCTATTTATTGTATTTGTAGTAAGTGGTTTGTGGCATGGAGCAGCAATAACTTTTATAATTTGGGGTTTTATCCACGGGTGTTTTATTGTTGCTGAAAAAGCATGTTCAAATCATAGATTAATTATTAAAAGAGATACCGTTTTGAAAAAAGCAGTATTCACACTTTTTACGTTTGTTGTTGTTTGTTTTGCATGGATATTTTTTAGAAGTAATAGTTTTTCAGAGAGTCTTTTTATAGCGTTTAATCTTTTTAATTTCACCCCAGAATATAATAACTTTTATCAACTCGGCCTGAAATCTCATGAATTTGATTTAGCCATCGTTGCTATTGTTTTATTAGTATTATTTGATTTTATTCATAGAAAATACAATGCTATTGTATTATTAAACAAGACTCCTTTCTTTCTAAGAAGCCTTGTGTATGTTGCTATTATATATGCACTATTTATTTTTGGTATCTACGGAGAAAATAGTGTTTCAGAATTTATTTATTTTCAATTTTAGTATGAAAAAAACATTAAAAAAACTTCTGTTTATAGGCTTTCTAATAAGTGGTGTATTTATGTATTTAAATATGGTGTTTAAAACGGCTCACTTTCAAGAAAACACAAGAAAAACATTTAATACCCTTTCTAGCAAAACCAACATTGACGTCATTTTTTATGGAAGTTCTAGATCTTTTAGAACCTTTAATCCTTTAATAATAGATGCATACTCAAAAACAATCAGCTTTAATTTAGGAGGAGAGGCGCAACGTGTGCCTATTACAGATTTAATACTTGAGGAGTCTTTAAGAAAAACAAAACCCAAGTTGGCCATACTAGAAATCCATAATTATTCGATAAAATTTCCTGAGGACACGAAAAGGAAAGGGGTCCAATTAAGAAGTTTAGACTTTGTTTCGTATCATTCTATTAACAAATTAAATAACGTGTTAAAATATTACACCCCTAAAGAGCTTTTAGGCGTATACTCTCCGTTAATTAGAAATCACAAAAAATGGAAATATGTTCATTTCTTAAATTTAGATAGATCTATAAAAACAATAGATTACTTTAATAGAGGCTATTTAGGGTCAATGAATAAATTTAATGATGATGATGAAAAGTTTATTGAATTTAATTCTGAATCGATAACCCCTAAAAGAGGGAATAAAACAATTACTGAAGAGGATAAAAAAAATATTTTAAATTTCATCTTATTAGCGAAGCAAAACAATGTTGATGTTTTAATTGTTTCCGCACCAGATATGAGATCAAAATATCATAACTATACTTTTTTTGATGAGCTCAATAGCATATGTAATGAACAAGGTGTAAACTATATTAATTTCAATGACTACTATAAAGAACTTAATATTGGGTATGATGATTTTGAGGATCCCGGTCATTTAAACATCTATGGAAGTTTAAAAACTTCTGTTTTTTTAAGTAATTATATAAATGAACATTACAATTTACCAGACAGATCGACAGAAGAATTATGGAGAGAATATCAAAAACAACTTGAACCCTTTAAGGTTTTAATAACTCCAAAACAAGAAAGAGTCTTTGAAAAAGAAATAAACACTGCGCTTGTAGCGGGTGCAGTTATTTCTAGCATAAAAATGGCTAGCAATAAAAATAAGTATAAAATCACTTTAAACTTATCAAATCCTGATGCTGTAGAGACTTACTTAAGTAATTATACCCTCGGGGTCCACCTGTTTCCTGAAAAAAGAGATACGCATTTACTGAAAAAGTGGAGTAAGAAAAAAGGTTGGGATTTTGATCTTGTGAACGTAACTCTCGAAAAACAAGAAGACAGCATCTATTTTGAACTAGAGAGCAGTATAAAAAATATTGACAAAATAGAACTCTTTTTATATCACAAAGACGGTTATAAAGGAATAATAGGGGAAAAGTTACGTGTTGATGCTATTGATTTTATCGCAAAAACATGATTTATAAATTCTCAGTACTTCGTTTTATTTCAAAACAAATTAGAAACACAAATAATGCAATTCCGTGATGCCTCTCTAGCATAGACTCTGTTTGAAACAGCAACAAAGAGCTCAATACAAAAAGAATTCCAATAAAATTCTTTTCTCTTATAAACACAAACAAGGCATATCCAAAAATAGCCAGTAAAACCACAACACCAAGTAAGCCTAATCCTCCATAGGTTTGTATAAATTGGTTGTGGGCATTGTATTTACGCTCTGCATAGGTATCAAGGCCTAGGTTTCTGTAAGCCTTATAAATTTCATCATTGGCATCACCAATTCCATTACCCAACAAAACGTTATTATTTGATTGTATGCCGGCGTTAAATTGCTGGAGTTTATTTAACCCGTCATTAAACTCATTGCCATTGGCGTAGGTAAAGCCAAATACTTGTTGAAATCGATACCGTGTAATCCTTATATTATACCCGATAACAAAGGTAAGCCCATAGAGCAACAATAAATAAATCACCCCGGTTTTTAATTTCTTTTTAGAAAAGAAATAATATATGATGGCTCCATTAAACAGTAAAAACAAAACCACGATGGGCAGTCTGGATGATAGATGAAAAATGAAAAAACTTAAATACGCAATCACAACAACCAATACTGTTTTTAACTTGGCCGTTTTGGCCTTTAGTAGCAAGTGAAGAAAAACAATAATAGCTGTTAAAACAAAATACGCGTAATAGGTACTATGAATACCAACAGTGTCTTGAGAGAGGCTTAAATAAGAGTACTTATTATTAAATATATTGAATAAAATATCATTGTTTCCGTACAGTTTTATCAAAACTTTGGTATGAGAGAACAGGCATAAAAAAACCATAAAGCTGGCAAAGCAATAGAGTATCATGTGGTATTGTTTTTTTACAATTGGCAGTGTAGAAAAAACAAAGGGCAGTAAAATAAAAGGCAGTAATCTATTAATAGACTTAAAGGCTCTTGATGTATTTTCTGAATATAAAACACTTAAAAGGGCCACTACAAAGTATACCACAAATGGCGTGAAATTTTTAAACGTTTTTAGGTTAAAACTACGATGAGCGAATTGAAAATAAACACTATAAAGTGTTAACAATATAATAGATATACTATTAATGTTATTTTTGAGGGGCAGACTAATAACAAAAAACAATAGCAACCCCAGGGGTATAAATTGTTTGTTTATTTTAGAGAAAACAGTCATAGATTAATGTAGTTTTGCAAAGCTATAGAATATTTTTATAAACTTACGATAAACAATCCATTTGAAAGTTCTTCACGTATTATATCAGTCTTTACCTCAAGTTTCTGGTTCTAGCATTAGAAGCAGAGATATCATGATGTCTCAAAAAGAAGTTGGTATTGAGGTATTGGCAATTACGGCTCCTTTTCAAAATTGTATCAGCAAAAAGGGTAGTGATACCATTAACGACATTACATATATTAGAACGTCTCAAAACACAAAAAATTCTATTTCAGATCAACGAAAAAGTGTTTTAAAAAGGGTGCTGCGTGTTTACGCTATTGTATTTTTCACCCAACAGCTTTACAAGGCTATTAAAAAAGAAAAACCAGATGTGCTTCATGCACACGCTATGTTTTTCTGCGCAATACCTTCACTGGTATTGGGTGCGATATTAAATATCCCGGTGGTGTATGAATTTAGATCACTCTGGATGTTTCAAAAAAGCGACTCACACAACAAAAGCTACCTTAATAAAAAAATTGAAAGCTTACTGCTTTACATGGAGATACTTTGTCTTAAGAAAGCAGCACACGCAGTTATTTTAAACGAAAATTTAAAGGACTTTATTTTTTCAAAAACTAGCAAGCCCTTTGAACATAGCATAATTAATAATGCTGTAAACACCTCTTTAATTGAAAAGTTAAAAGCTAGCACTGTTTTAAAAACAAGAGAGAAAATGGTGTTTGGTTACATTGGCACCCTTACAGCCTATGAAGGATTGGAATTTTTAATCCAAACCTTTCAAGAGCTATTTGATGATGGCTTTGACCACCAACTGGTTATCTATGGAAAAGGTGTTAATCAGAAAAGTATTCAGGATCAAATAAACTCAAGAAGTGATATCAATACTGTGTCCTACAAGGGAGCCATCGCCCCCTCAGAAGTATACAAGGCCTTTTCAGAAATTGATGTAATTATCAATCCAAGGTTAAACACGCCGCTAACAAACTCTGTGACCCCATTAAAACCCCTTGAGGCAATGGCCTATGAAAAACTTTACATAGGTAGTGATGTTGGAGGGATTAAAGAAATCGTTCCGCAAGGGACTGGATTTTTATTCTCTAGTGAAAATAAAAATGAGTTAAAAAGAGTGGTAAAAAAAGTGGTAAACCTATCTACTCAAGATAGAAACAGCTATAAAAAAGAGGCGCTAGACTTTGTGATTTCTCATAAAAGCTGGTTGCAAAACGCTGCAAAATACAAGAAGATTTATACTACCTTATGTAGTTAAATGCGGCTATAACACCCTCTAGTTATAGGGCTACTGGGGCTCTAATGTAAGACCGTCAATCCATGTGTTTTGAAACCCTGTTGCCATATGGATTCTTACAGGAATATTACTATTTACTTGAAAAACTTTTGACCGCTGTACCCAACCAGTATCCTCAATGTAACCTATACCGTTTGAGTTATTACTGTCAAAATCAAAATCCATAAGAACGATACCTGTATTTCCTTGTTTTATATATACCCAAACATTCGTTGTTCCCTCGGTATGCTCTCCTTGAACTCTGGCAAAGGCGCTTAAATTGTACGTTCTTCCGGCTTCAACATTAATTAAATACGTTGTTTCCATATTAGTAGCAGGTACAAAGTTATTGTCGAGTACAGGAATTTGGTTGTAAAAACAAGAGACTCCTTCAGCACTTGTTTGAGTAGTTACCTCATTTAGCAAACTATCTCTAATATCC
>JBLHII010000020.1:0-17200 GCA_047616265.1 Minisyncoccia bacterium | reverse complement strand
TCAATAATATTTTGGTCTACTTCTCTAATGTACCCTAAGACGTTTGCAGAATGGGATACTTCATAATCTCGTAATGATCTTTTCTGAATGAAGAACCCATGATACTTATGAATCTTTTCAGATAGTGACGCATATTCATTTTTGGTGAGCTGCGGTATTATTGGAGAAGCCAAACGTGGAGAATAGTGCCTGGCAGCGCTAAGTTTTTCAAGAAGTGTTTCTTTCGAAATCTTAAGGAGGTTACAAAATGCTAAGGTGTCCATTTCTTTTACTTCCCTAGGAACCACCATTACATCATACGATGGCTGGTTTTGAACTAATAACGTTCCGTTTCTGTCAAAAATATAGCCTCGCTGTGGAAAATCATATTCAGTTTTTACAGCATTATTTTCAGAAAGTTTTGCAAATGAAGTGTCATAAATTTGTAAATAAAATAACCGTCCCGTAAATACAAGACCCGTAACAAGGACAATTAACAGCAATAAAAGTTTTCTCATTTAATATTTCAGTAGTACTCTTTTAAAAACTATTCTTTTAATTTTCTTTGGTTGTAAACAAAAGTAATGCGCATAAAATAAGTAACACACTAAATACGCCAGAAAATAAGGTAGATTTTAAGATAAGAAGTAGGTGCGCGGCGCTAAATATTTCTAAAGAAAATAATACAAAGTGATGTATTAAAACCATTAGCGTAATATATAGAAGGCGTTTCTGTAAGGTCACCTTGTTTAATTTAACGGCATTATATTCATAGCTTACTCCAAAAGAAAATTTTAATAATACAGGACGTAAAAATCCAGCAAACACACTAGCTGCTGCATGTACACCTCCGGAATCTGCAAAAAAGTCTATACTAAGCCCTAACAAGAAACTCAAAAATATTAAAAGTATTTTACTCCCGTCAAATGGAAATAGTAAGATAAAAATGAGGTATGCATATGGGTTTATGTACCCTAAAAAATTGATATGGTTTAAGACAATTACTTGTAGCAGTAATAGACCAATAAAGCGCGCAATATTAATAGTGGTTTGATTATTCTGCATTTTCTGTTGCTTCTAACTGAATAATCTCTTTCTTATTTCTGTTTTTAATAATATATACATGACTAAGGTTGGTCATGTCATTAAATAACCTGACATCAATAGTATAACTGTCATTATTCTCAATGCTATAGTCTGTAATCTGGCCAATTAAGATTCCTTTGGGGAAAATGGAAGAATTCCCTCCAGTAATAATCGTGTCTCCTATTGCAATTGGGGCTAGTTTAGGGATTTCGGTAAGTTGAACAATATTTGGGTTTTTCGTGTTCCAGGTTAGAAAGCCAAAATGTTTGGACTTTTTGAGTTGCGCATTAATTTGGCTGTTAGTGTTTAAAATAGATTGTATCCTGCCGTATTTTCCACTTATTTTGTTAATGACACCTACCAGTCCTTTAGAGGTGATAACGCCCATGTCAACCTCTAGGCTGTCAAGACGCCCTTTATTTATAGTGATGTGGTTGTTGGTTTTTGCATATACATTGTTAATCACTCGGGCTCCAGTAAATTCAAAATTTTTTGATAAAATACGACCTCGTGTTGTATTTGTTTGAGAGCTATCAGCTCCTCCAGATAACATTAAAAGCCTGCTGTTTTCTTCCAAAAGAAGTTCGTTCTGTTTTTTAAGATCGAAATATCCAGTAACATTTGATGTTATAGTATACACTTTCCCGCTAAAAAAATTGGTGGAACTTACAAGTTTGCTATTGTGATATGAATGTGACTGTAGTGTAAAAATAAACGCTATTGTAAATAGCAATGCAAACAACAGAAAATTTTTGTTCTTGATAAAGAAATAAATAATTTGTTGCATGAATCTAATGTGTCAAGAGATACTATTTTAATTAAATTTATTACTATGAAACAGTACCCTTAAGAAACCGAAAATTGGGTTTGACTTATATTTTGAACCGTTTAATTTTTACCGATTAAAACACTCTTATATTTTGCGAGATTTTTCAGGGTAATACCCGTTCCACGAACTACAGCTCTTAGTGGATCTTCTGCAATGTATACTGGTAAATCTGTTTTTTGAGATAAACGTTTGTCAAGTCCTCTTAACATAGATCCTCCACCGGCAAGATAAATCCCTGTGTTGTATATATCTGCAGCCAATTCTGGCGGTGTTTGTGATAGTGTTTCCATCACGGCATCTTCAATACGTAAAATAGATTTATCAAGTGCTTTAGCGATTTCACGAAATCCTATCATTACTTGTTTTGGTTTACCCGTTAACAAGTCACGACCTTGAACTGCCATCTCCTCTGGAGGAAGTTCTAAGTCTTCTGTGGCAGCACCAATTTGTATTTTAATTTTTTCTGCTGTTCTATCTCCAACATATAGGTTGTGTTGCGTGCGCATGTAATACACAATATCATTAGTGAACACATCTCCAGCAACTTTTACAGACTTATCACATACAATACCTCCTAAAGCTATTACCGCAATTTCTGTTGTACCTCCTCCTATATCGACCACCATATTCCCTTTTGGTTGCATAATATCAACCCCAATACCTATAGCTGCGGCCATTGGCTCATGAATTAAGTATACTTCTTTACCGTTTACTCGCTCTGCGCTTTCCTTTACAGCACGCATTTCTACTTCGGTAATACCACTAGGTATGCAAATAACCATACGCAATGAAGGCGTAATCCATTTTTTCTTTAAAGCAGGAATGTCTTTGATAAATATATTGATCATCTGCTCACTGGCGTCAAAATCTGCAATAACCCCATCTTTAAGGGGTCTAATCGTTTTGATGTTTTCATGGGTTTTCCCCTGCATCAAAGCAGCCTCTCTTCCAACCGCAATAATTTTACCCGTCGTACGATCACGTGCAACAATTGATGGCGCATCCACGACTACTTTGTCGTTGTGAATAATAAGAGTGTTTGCCGTACCTAAGTCTATGGCAATTTCTTCGGTGAGGAAATCAAAAAATCCCATGTGTGCTATTCTGGTGTTTTAATTATACAAATTCGTATAGGTTCTTACACAAATGTACTAAAATTTAATGCTTAAAATGACGTGTTCCTGTAAATACCATAGAAACATTATTTCCGTTACAATAATCAATACTTAATTGATCTTTTATAGAGCCTCCTGGTTGTATTACCGATGTAATTCCTGCGGTTTTTGCAATTTCTACACAATCTGGAAAAGGAAAGAAAGCATCACTCGCCATCACAGCTCCTTGAAGGTCAAAATTGAAATTCTGAGCTTTTATGATAGCCTGGTTTAAGGCATCAACACGAGAGGTCTGTCCCGTTCCACTGGCACATAACTGGCCATTTTTAGCCAAAACAATAGTATTTGATTTTGTATGCTTGCAGATTTTTGAAGCAAATAATAAATCTTTTAATTCTTGTGCGGTAGGTTTGCTAGTGGTTGCGTTTGTTAGCCCTTGAGCAGTATCTGTAATTGTATTTCTTTCTTGAACTAAGGCGCCATTCAAACAAGTTCTTACCGTGTTTTTAGAGAGCGCAACCTCTTTTTGAGTCAATAAAATTCTATTTTTCTTACCCTTTAAAATTTCAAGAGCGTTCTTGTCAAAAGAAGGAGCAATAACTACCTCGCAAAATAAGGTGTGAATTTCATTTGCAGTAGGTGCGTCAATTTCTGTGTTACAAATTAAAACGCCACCAAATGCAGAAACAGGGTCTCCAGCCAATGCATCCACATATGCTTGGTGCACGGTATCTCTTTGTGAGAAGCCACAAGCATTATTGTGTTTTAGAATAGCAAACGTAGGTTTTTCTCCTGTAAATTCGTTCATTAGGTTAACGGCTGCATCTACATCTAGTAGGTTGTTGTAACTTAACTCTTTTCCATGGAGTTTGTCAAACATGGCGTCAAAATCTCCAAAGAAGAACCCTTTTTGATGTGGATTTTCTCCATAGCGTAATTCGTTCCCTTTTGTTTCTGAAACTTTAAGTGCAACAATCTTGTCATTTGCATTAAAGTAATTAAAAATAGCCGTATCGTAGTTAGAAGAAACATTAAATGCTTTGGCAGCAAAGTGTCTGCGAGTAGAAATGGCTACATCCCCATTATGTTCAGAAATCACTTCTAAAAAATTACTGTAATCTTCCATAGATGATACACAGATGGTATCTTTAAAGTTTTTGGCAGCAGCTCGAATTAAAGAAATACCACCAATGTCAATTTTTTCTATAATAGCTGTTTCGGGAGCGCCACTAGCCACTGTTTTTTCAAAGGGATACAAATCTACAATCACAACATCTAGTTGCGGGATGTTGTATTGTTCCATTTGCTGTATATCCCCTTTGTGATCTTGTCTGTTTAAGATACCTCCAAATACCTTAGGGTGTAATGTCTTTACACGGCCACCTAAAATAGAGGGGTAGTCTGTAACATCTTCTACAGGGACAACATCAATGCCTAAATCATTTATAAATTTTTGGGTTCCTCCGGTAGAGTAAATGGTGACGCCAAGGTCATTCAGTTTTTGAACAATAGGCGCTAACCCATCTTTGTTAAATACAGAAATTAAAGCCGAAGATATTTTTTTGATATCACTCATGAGTGTGGTCGATTTGAGGTAGTGTATATAGATGAATTTTAAAGACGTAAAAATACATAATAACCGCTATTATTTGTAACATATTTAAACAGTTTGCGTCTTACTTTTTGTCTGAAATAAACTATTTTAATGTTAAAAGAAGCCAACATGCCATTGTTCAGTATGTTCGGGGTATTTTTGATTTGTTAATAGGTATTTCATAACTTTATAAAATTAAAAATTTAAGTGTTTTTGCACGAATTTCTTTTGCTAGAATAGCATAATTTTCATGTATGTACGGCTGTGTAATATCAAACAAAAAAAAGCAACTATGTTAATTTATCTTAGGGTACTCAAAGAAAGCTTCAATTTTGCTATAAGTGCACTGGTCAATAATAAATTGAGGACGTTTCTTTCTTTATTAGGGGTTACTATTGGTATTTTCTCAATTATTGCAGTTTTGGCTGCAGTAGACTCCCTGAAAAATGAAATAGAGGGAAGTATTAGTTCTTTAGATAACAGTACAATTTTTTTAGGTAGATTTTCTTTTGGACCCACAGAAGTACCTCGCTGGAAACGAGAGCAATTTCCAAATGCAAGTTTTGAAGAATATAAATACTTAAAAGAGGTAGTTCCAAATTTAAAAGCGGCTTCGTACACTATGAATGTTGGAAGAGAAACCGTAAAGTATGAAGACAAAACAGTAAGCAATGTTACGGTTGTCGCTGTTACTGAAGGGTATTATGACATTGAGTCATTGCAGCTTGCGCAAGGGAGATTTTTTAATGAATCGGAGTCTAATAGTGGTACTCCTGTCGTTGTGTTGGGTGATGAAATTGCAATTTCATTATTTGAGAATGTTGAATATGCCCTAGGAAAAAAAATACGCTTGTATGGTAGAAAGTTTGTTGTCATTGGTGTGTTAGAGAAGGAGGGTAGTTCTCTTTTTGGAGGTTCTAAAGATACTTCCATATATATTCCCTCTAACGTGGTTAGAAGAATCTATGGTGATAATAATAAATCTGTGATTCCTTTTATTGTTATTAAACCAGAAAAAGGGATCGACAATGATGCGTTTGTTGCTCAATTAAGACAGCGTTTACGAATTAAACGAGGTTTGAAAACAGATGAGGCGGATACTTTTTTTGTAAATCAATTACAAGGCTTTGCAGACGTTATTGATGATATTACAGGGACCCTAAATTTGGTGGGCCTTTTTATTAGTTTCTTCTCTTTATTGGTTGGAGGCTTTGGTATTGCCAACATTATGTTTGTGAGTGTAAAAGAGCGAACAAATCTAATAGGCATTCAAAAATCGTTGGGTGCGAAAAATAAATTTATATTATTTCAATTCTTATTTGAGGCTGTTATTCTAGCGCTTATTGGTGGAGTCATAGGGCTTGTTTTTGTCTATTTTGTATCCCTAATAGCATCTAACATGGCTGGAGATTTTGAATTTGTGCTATCTACAACCAACATGGCTATTGGAACGGGGGTTTCTGCAGCTATTGGTTTAATTTCTGGAATACTTCCTGCAATAGCAGCTTCTAGATTAGACCCTGTAGAAGCAATACGTACTGGCATATAGTCTTTTTTAGGCTGTTATAGCATGGTGGCTACTTTTTCATTAACCCATGTTAAGAACGCCTCATCTGCTTTGGTAAAAGGATTTGGGGTGTTAGAGTCAATATCTATTTGACCAATATTTTTACCATTTTTAAATAACGGAATAACAATTTCAGCTTTCACTGAAATACTACATGCTATATAGTTCTCTTGTGCTTTCACATTTGGGACTACAAAGTTCTTGTTGCTAACAGCTACTTGGCCACAAATACCTTTTCCAAACGGAATAACGGTGTGATCTGTGGGTGCTCCTGCAAAGGCCTTTAGGTGTAATGTTTGTTGCGTGTGATTGGCAAAATAAAATCCAACCCAATCATAGTAAGATATGTGCTCCTTCAGGGTTTTACAAATAGCTTCCATGCGCTCTTTTGGCATATTTGATGTAGTCTCAATAATAACAGTGATTTGATCTTTTAATGTTTCAAAAATCATATTGTCTTTGTTTTTAGTAAATATATTTCAAACCAGATGTATTCGCCAAATTCTATTCCATTTTTTTTACGTTTATTTTTGTACTTTTGTGCCCTAATTTACACACATGAAACACGTACTATATTCTTTATTTTTAGGGATGTCAATTTTTCTTTTTTCTTGTAAAAATGAAACTAAATCGAAACAACCAGAAATTAAAATTGCCCCGGTGGCAACGCAACTAATAGATCAAGGTGAGATTGAAGAAGTGACTTTTAAAACAAAAGAAGCCTCTAAGGTTTTTCATTACTACACAGCCTTAAAGAATTCTTTAGTAAACACAGATCCTGTTCTTGCTGCTAAAGCTGCTTCAATGCTCAAAGATAGTATGTCTGTAATAGATGATCATGAAAGTACAATCGCTGTTCTTGAGGAAATTTTAGTTGCAAATGATATTCAGGTGCAGCGTGAAAAATTTGTAATAGTTACAGTCCGTGTGGAGAAAATATTAGAAAACAATGTTGCCACAGGTTCTTTTTACAAGCAGTATTGCCCTATGGCTTTTAACAACACAGGCGGCTATTGGTTAAGTAATTCTAAAGAAATTAGAAACCCATATTTTGGTAGTAAAATGCTTAAGTGTGGTAGAATCGACAAAGAATTTAACTAAAATTTAGTACTCCTGACTTACTATTGTTGTAATTTTGCTCTATGAAACAACTCATTTCTATACTATTAACACTTTTATTACTTATAAGTAATACTGGGGTCACTTATGCTCAGCATTTTTGTGGCGGCTATGAAATGATGGCGAAAGTTACCTTGGGTCATGAGAGGTTATCTTGTGGTATGGCAATGGTTCAAACCGATTGTGATCAAGCCCATGAAAATGAAACACATTCTTGCTGTAACAATCAATATACAGAAGTTGATCTCGATGACACCCTTGCGCAAACTGTCTTTCAATTCCAAATAACGCCCACTTTTAATAGTACTTATACGGTTATAGGCACCACTGTTTCTGAAATTTTAAAACGCCAAAAACAGGGGGTGTATGTTAAGTATAATCCACCACCCCTCATAAAAGACCTTCCTGTTTTTTTTGAAACTTTTTTAATTTAATATAATACAAACTGCTATTTCTTAGATAGCACTGTTTTTTGTGCACCTATATTTTAGTGTAGGGCACCTATTATTATATTAAATTAAAAAAAAAATATGACACAAATATATCACATTCAAGGAATGACTTGTACTAGTTGTAGGGACTCTGTCACAAGATCCTTTCAGTCTTTAAAAGGCGTTCAGAAGGTTGTTGTAGTTCTTGAAAAAGGAACCGCTACAGTAACCACAGACTCCCTTATTGAAACCAATCTTTTTAAACAAGTACTTCCATCAAAATTTACTTTATTTGAAGAGCTTGCTGTTCCAGAAGTAAAAGAAAAAAATACATTCCATAAGCAAGATAGTGCTCCTGAGGCGTCAAAATTAAAGCAATTAAAACCTTTGTTCTTAATTTTTATATGCCTTTTGTTGGTTTCACTTGCTTTAAACTTTAATGACTTTAGTGTCAAAGAAATGATGCTCGATTTCATGGGCTTGTTTTTCTTTGTCTTTAGTCTTTTCAAGTTTTTTGATCTCTCTGGATTTGCCTCCTCATTTGCGATGTATGATCCTCTTGCAAAACGTGTTCTTGCATATGGTGTGGTCTATCCTTTTTTGGAATTGATTCTTGGCTTCCTGTTGTTAGCTCAAATCCAACTCCCAATAGTGTTGCTAGTAACCGGTATGCTATTAAGTATAACCACTATTGGAGTCACTATTGCTTTACTACAAAAAAAACAAATAAAATGTGCCTGTCTAGGAACTGTTTTAAAACTGCCGATGACCCAAGCCACGTTTATTGAAAACAGCGTCATGATTTCCATGGCTATATTCATACTCCTCAAATACTACATATAATGAAACATATTTTATACCTTTTCATGTTTGCACCGTTATGCCTTCTTTCACAAGAAAAAGTAACTGGTACTATTTTAGAACTACAAAACACCACAGAGGTGGCTTTGCCATTTGCCAATGTTTTTTGGCTTAATTCGCAGATTGGAGCTGTTACTGATTTTGACGGAAACTTTAGTATTGAGTACACGCCTCAATACTCGGAATTAGTGATAAGCTACGTGGGTTACACTACAGATACTATATCTATTACTAATCCAAATACTGCTATAAAACACGTATTAAGATCTAAAGGAACGTTAGATGAAGTGGTTATAACGTCAAGAATTAAGGCAACGTCTAGATCTTATCTCCAGGCAGAAAATGTAATTAACATAAGTAGTGCAGAACTTTTAAAAGCGGCATGTTGTAATCTTTCAGAAAGTTTTGAAACCAATCCCTCTATAGATGTAAACTTTGCAGATGCTATCACAGGCACACGTCAAATACGGATGCTAGGTTTAGCGACCCCCTATACTGTAATTACTACAGAAAATATTCCCTCAGTACGTGGTGCATCTCAAGCCTATGGGCTCAGTTTTATTCCAGGCACATGGGTAGAGAGTATACAAATCACCAAAGGGGCAGGAAGTGTTGTAAATAGCTTTGAGAGCATTGCAGGACAGATTAATACTGAACTGGTGAAGCCAAGCACAGATGATAAATTATTTGTAAACGCTTATGGCGCAATTGGAGGTCGACAAGAAGTAAATGTGCACCTTAATACTAAGGTCACAGATACTTGGAGTACCGGGATTTATGCTCATGGAAATACTAGAGTTAAAAAAAATGACAGAAACGATGATGGGTTTCTTGACAATCCACTTGTTAAACAATTAAATGTGATGAACCGTTGGCAATATGCCAATCCTAAAACAGGATTTGTGAGCTTTATTTCACTCAATTATCTAAAAGATGATAAGCAAGTTGGGCAAACGGGGTTTGTGCCAGATACCGATCGGGGTACCACAAATTCTTGGGGTGGTGAAATAGACACAGAACGAGCTGGTGTAACCGCAAAACTTGGGTATGTGTATCCATCAATGCCGTATCAATCTTTAGGATTACAAGTTGCAGTAAATAGACATAAACAAAACTCGTATTTTGGATTAAGAGACTATAATATACAACATGATAGTGGGTATGTGAGTGGTATTTTTAATTCAATCATTGGTGATTCTAGACATACCTATAAAACTGGAATTACAGCAGCCTATGATGATTATAAAGAACTAGTGGAGACTACAAATTACGATAGAACAGAGCAAAGCCTAGGAGCCTTTTTTGAATACTCATTTGACGATTTAGAAAATGTCACCATGACGGCTGGACTTCGAGTAGATACCCATAATTTATTAGGTACGTTTGTTACCCCTAGATTTCATGCGCGCTATACACCATGGAATAAAGCAGCGCTAAGAGCTTCTTTTGGTAGAGGAAAACGAAGTGCTACTATTTTTACAGAAAATCAATCGCTTTTTGCAACCTCTAGAGCTATTTCTATCACAGATAATGGGGGCCCTATTTATGGTCTAGAAGCAGAAATTGCATGGAACTACGGCCTTTCTTTTTTACAAGGATTTACTGTTTTTGACCGTAAAGCAGAAGTGAGTATTGATTTTTATAGAACAGATTTTCAAAATCAAGTAGTAGTAGACTGGGAGGATTCTAATCAGATACGTTTTTATAATGCTGAAAATGCGACTACAGCCAACAGTCTTCAAATAGACTTGAGCTATGCTATTCTAGAGCGTTTAGATTTTAGAACAACCTACAAATACTATGATGTACAAACAGACTATGCTATTGGAAGATTAACGAGACCTCTTACTCCAGAGCATCGTTTTTTCGCAAACCTGTCTTATGAAACACAGCGGTATAAAGAGGCTCAATGGAAATTTGATGCAACCTATAATTGGTTGAGTTCTCAGCGTTTTCCTAGCACTCAAAACAATGCTGCTTCTTTTAGGCTTCCAGAAAATAGTCCTTCATTAGGAACGTTAAATGCGCAAATTACTAAAGTGTTTAGCTCTAAGTTTGAAATATATGTAGGAGCAGAGAATATTACAGATGAAAGGCAAGACAACCCAATTTTGGGTGCCGAAAATCCTTTTGGTTCAAATTTTGACACTACATTTGTATATGGTCCAATTTTTGGAAGTAATTATTACGCAGGACTAAGATATAACATTAACTAAAAATTTAAGCAGTATGAAAAATGTATTACTAGTATTAGTGCTTCTTATGGGAGCCACCACTTTTGCACAAAATAAAAATGCAAAAGCAGTTATTACCGTTGACGGAGTATGTATGATGTGTAAAGAGCGCATTGAAAAAGCTTCCATCAAGACCAAAGGAGTAAAGTCTGCGGTTTGGAATATAGACACGAAAGAATTGCGTGTAATTTATAATGAAGAAAAAACAACCTTAGCTGCTATAAATGCGTCTGTTGCTTCAGTAGGGCATGACACAGAACAAATAAAAGCAACAGAAGAGGCTTATGCAACGGTCCATCCTTGTTGTAAATACAGAGATGAAAATCTAAAAGAAGACCATAACAAAGACAATTAGAGTATGGCTTTATAAAGTTTCTTAAAACCACTTTCCTTGAGAGTGGTTTTTGTATTTTTATACCATGATATTAAAACCAAAAATCTTATTATATATTATAACTGTTGTGGTGCTTATTGCAGCTGTTGTATGGGAGTATTATATGCAGCAGTGGTTGTCTTTCCAGCCCGATGGTGGGGTTAATGTGTTAAGGGTTGATCTTTTTGTAATATGGCCAGTAGTACTTACCTTAGTTGGGGTGTCTTTATTTAGGATACTTGACAAGAGTAATTAAAAGACAGGTCACACTTAGTGTAGCCTATCTTTTAATAGAATAGGTTATAAGCTTAATTTTATTTTGTTAACTTTTATGCTTTAATCACTTTTAAAACGGGATCTATTGCTACTATTTCTCCAATTTCGTTCCTTGCGTTGCTCCATGATTTAATATAATCCTTAAATATCCCGTTTTATGGAATCATTCCTCTTTATTGGATAATTTCCGAATATAATATTGGATATATTCCAAAAAAATGTATATTTGAATATGGATCCAAAATTATCTATTGAAGCAAGGCGCTTTAAAAAAGTGCGTGAAGAACTAAACCATACTCAGCAGATTTTTGCTGAAATTCTTGGAATTGGAGCAACCACAGCAGATATAGAGCGTGGTAAAACAAAATTATCTGGAAAGGTAGTGATGGAGCTATTACGCCAGTTCAATATTAACCCTTTGTGGTTATTTGGTGAAAGCTATAATAAAATTGTTAATATTAATGGCGGTGACGTAAGCCCTAAAGTAATAACCCTGGATGTAGACCAGAATGATACGATAGCCTTGGTCAACCAAAAAGCTGCTGCTGGCTACCCTCATAATATACAAGACACAGAGTGGTATGAAACATTACCTGCATTTAACATTCCATTGCCCCAATACAGAAATGCGACCTACAGAGGCTTTCAAGTTGAGGGAGACAGCATGTTGCCAAACATAAGACCTAATGAATGGGTGCTTGGGAAAGCCGTTCCTAGCATCACAGAGGCGAGTGATAGTAAAATTTATATTGTAGTGTTACATGATTCTGTGTTGGTTAAAAAACTGCAAAAAGTACCTAGTTCACCAGAACGTGTTAGATTAATATCACTAAATCCAGAATACATTCCTATTGAAGTTTCTGTTAAAAATATTCAGGAACTTTGGTTGGTAAATAGTAAACTTACTTTTGGTATCGATGAGACCAGTGAGAGCTCTTTATTAAGAGAACTGCAACAATCTATGGAAGAATTAAAAGGACAAATTAATAGCTTGAATGCCTAAGATTATTTACTAAAATGAGTTTTACACACCTCTATCAATTCCTTTCAACACTTCAAAAAAACAACACGAAAGATTGGATGGATTCCAACAGAAAGGAGTATCATTCCGTCCGCGATTTTTATATAACCTGGTTGGATGTTATGAATCAAAAACTAGCAGCCATTGATCCAGACTATCTTGACACACCCGGTAAAAAAGCCATCAATCGTATCAATAATAATTTGATGTTTCAACCTAATAAACCTGTCTATAAAGATCATTTTGGGGCCGGTTTAGATCAAATGACTAAGCAGGGAGACTTCTATATCCATATTGGGGTTGCCGAAAACTTTATTGGAGGAGGCTATTGGCATCCTTCTTCTAAAGTATTAAAAAGCATTCGTGATGCTATAGATTATAATGGTGAGGAATTCAAGGCGATACTGGAAAAGAACTCTTTTAAAAACACTTTTGGTGTTTTGATAGAAGGTGCGCTTTTGAAAACGGCGCCAAAAGGATACTCTCAAAATCATGTGCATATAGATTTGTTGAGAAGAAAATCATTTGCAGTAGGAAGAACCTTTTCCAGAGACGCGGTTTTAGCTTCAGACTTTGAGGCTGTTGTAGTAGAGGTGTACAAAGAATTGTTGCCCTTTAGAAGGTATTTAAATACTGCCGTAACGGTATAGTTCTTTTACTTTAATAGTGTGTCCATTATAATTTTTGTTGCCCCCGTATTGCTATCAACAAAATGGCCGCATATCATACCTGTTTTGTTTCTTAAACTTGAATCTTCTACTAACTTAGTAAGTATGTCCGTACATTCTTCACTAGTTTTTACCGAAAATAAACCAGCCAAGGAACGTAATTTTATGGCTTCTGGAAAATCATCATAATTCTTGCCTATTATGATAGGAACGCCAAAGGTAGCAGGTTCTAGGATATTATGTAACCCTCCCGTTCCCATAGCACCACCAATATAAACGATGTCTGCGTAATTATATATTCTAGTAAGTAAGCCTATGGTGTCAATAATAAAAACTTGAGCCGTTTCAATTTGATCTAGATTCTTTTTAGCAATGGTTTCTGAGTATTGTATTGTTTGTTTATTGATTCGTTCTATAAATGCTGAAATTTTATGAGCATGTATGTTATGTGGGGCAATGATAAACTTTACTTTTGCGGGTGCCTCGTTTATATATTCTAATAGTATGGTTTCATCTTCTGGCCACGTACTGCCACAAACAATACATAGCTGATCTGCTTTAAATGTTGCAATAAAATCTAGAGTGTTATCCATTTCAATTTGGTGTGATACCCTGTCAAATCTAGTATCTCCACTAGTTGTTGTATTTGTATAACCAATACTAGCAAGTAACTCTTTTGAGGATTGGTTTTGTAAGAAAAAGTGATCGAATGTGGCTAGAGCTTTACGCATATAACCGCCATAAGGTTTAAAAAATACATGGTCCTCTCTAAAAACTCCAGATACTAATAATGTTTTAATGTTTTGATTTCTTAATTCTTTCAAGTATTGCGGCCAAAACTCATATTTTACAAAAAACACAAGGGAAGGGTGTACTGCGGCGATAAACTTTTTGGCATTTTTCTTAGTATCCATTGGGAGATAGACAACCACATCTGCTAATGGGGTGTTTTTTTTATTTTCAAAGCCAGAAGGAGAAAAAAAGCTTATGACTATTTTATGGTTTGGATATTCTTTTTTAACAGCTTCCATAATAGGCACCCCTTGTTCAAACTCTCCTAATGAAGCACAATGAAACCATATGGTTTCATCTATTGGAAAAATCCTTTCAGCTATTCCCTGAAATGTTTGTTTCCTACCTTGCATAAATAGTCTCAGTTTATTACTGAAATATTGAGCAATAGATAATATGCCAATAGTAATGTAAATAGTTATGTTATAGAGAATACTCATAAAGCGCTAAAGTACAAAATTGATGTTTTAGAAAATAGAGGTGCTAAAAATTTAATTTTTTTGTTTCATATACTCAATAGCAGTCCCGTATTGATTTTAATTTCGAGCATTTTCGTATTTTTACACTTATGATAATTATTTAAAAATCAGCAGCTATTTATTTGCAGGTTTGAAGCTTCATAAAACACATTAAATAACACCACAACATTAAGGGCGGTATATGAGAAAAATACAAATGGTTGACCTTAAGGGTCAGTATGCAGCAATAAAAGATAAAGTAAATTCTTCAATACAGGAGGTGATTGATACTACAGCGTTTATAAATGGACCAGAAGTAAAAGAATTTCAAAAAGAATTGGAAGCTTATTTAGGAGTAAAACATGTTATTCCTTGTGCTAACGGGACTGATGCCCTGCAAATTGCCATGATGGCCTTAGGTTTGAGGCCTGGAGATGAGGTTATTACAGCAGATTTTACATTTGCAGCCACAGTTGAGGTAATTGCATTATTACAACTTACTCCTGTGTTGGTAGATGTTGATCCTATTACTTTTAATATTGATATAGCTGCTATAGAGAAAGCAATTAGCCCTAGAACAAAAGCAATTATTCCAGTACACTTATTTGGTTTGGCTGCGAATATGGATGATGTTATGGCGCTCGCAAAGAAGCATAATCTTTATGTTATTGAAGATAATGCGCAAGGTATTGGAGCAAATTATACCTCTAAGACGGGTAGTAAAAAGATGACTGGTGGGATTGGTCATGTAGGTTCTACCTCTTTCTTTCCTTCAAAAAACTTAGGTTGTTATGGAGATGGTGGTGCTATTTTTACTAATGACGATGCGTTGGCTCATATTATTAGAGGCGTTGTAAATCATGGGATGTACAAAAGGTATCATCATGATGTTGTGGGTGTTAATTCAAGATTAGACTCTATACAGGCAGCGGTACTTAGAGCAAAGCTCCCAAAACTTAATGAATATAATACAGCTCGCAGAAATGCAGCAAGAAAATATTCTCAAGCATTTGCAGGTATTGAAAATATTATAACACCTACCGGTTTTTGCGATAGTGGAAACTCCATATGCAACTCTTGTGATTGTCACGTGTTCCATCAATATACACTTCAAGTTAAAAATGTAGATAGAGATGCCTTAGTACTCCACTTAAATGATAATAACATACCTTGTGGTGTATACTATCCAATACCTTTACACTTACAAAAAGCATATGTTGATACGCGGTATAAAGAAGCAGATTTTACGGTTACCAATAGATTAGTTAAAGAGGTAATTTCGCTTCCTATGCATACGGAATTAGATGATGATCAAATAGCTTTTATTACTAAAACCGTGATTCATTTTGTAACAAAATAGTTTCAATGGTATCAAACCAAACAAAAAAAGAGGCTGTTTTAACGGTCTCTTTTTTTGTGTAATGAGGAACGCTAAAACGATAGCGTCCCTTTTGATGTTTCCACACTGCGGTCTATTTTACGCATTAATCCTTGAAGCACATTTCCAGGACCTATTTCAATAAAGTGTGAACCTCCATCTGTAATCATGTTTTGGATGCTTTGCGTCCATTTAACTGGTGCAGTAAGTTGTGCAATCAGGTTTTTTTGAATTTCAACAGCATTTATTGTTGCGGAGGTACTAACATTTTGATAGATAGGGCATCCTGGAGTTGCAAAAATAGTTGCTTCTATTGCAGCAGCCAATTCTTCTCTAGCAGGTTCCATAAGCGGGCTATGAAAAGCACCACCTACGGGTAACAATAAGGCACGTCTTGCACCTGCTTCTTTTAGAGCTTCGCAAGCATTATTAACAGCGTCTATCTCTCCACTAATAACCAATTGTCCTGGACAGTTGTAATTGGCCGCCACAACAATACCAGATAGTGAAGCGCAAATATCTTCAACCAGTTTGTCTTCTAGGCCTAATACAGCAGCCATGGTAGAGGGAGTGGCTTCACATGCTTTCTGCATTGCGAGGGCTCTTTTGTAGACCAATTGTAGCCCATCGGTAAAGGCTAGTGTTTTATTAGCAACCAAGGCAGATATTTCTCCTAATGAGTGGCCTGCTACCATATCTGGCGCAAAACCACTCCCCATAACCTCTGCGGTAATGGCTGAGTGTAAAAAAATTGCAGGTTGTGTTACTTTGGTTTGTTTTAGTTCATCCGCAGTGCCCTCAAACATGATTTTTGTAATGTCAAAACCAAGTGTTTCGTTGGCTTGCTCAAAAAGCTCCTTGGCACGTGCAGAGTTTTGGTATAAGTCAATACCCATTCCTGTATATTGAGCGCCTTGTCCTGGAAATATATATGCTTTCATTTTATATTGTTATCTTAATTCCTACAAAAATAAGATTATTATTTTTATACTACTTTAATGATACTAATTAGATGCGATCCCAAGTTTCATAAGTGAAAGCATGTAGATGCTTCTCATCTATAGCATGATGTATTTCTGAGGTTTTCCCCCAGCGTGTTGTGTCAATTTCTGGAAAAAAAGTATCGGCTTCAAATGCGCCATGAACCCTAGTGAGTTCTATTCGATCTGCTATTAGCATGGCTTGAGAATATATTTCCCCTCCTCCAATAACATAAACAGTTTCATCTGCCGAAGATTTAAGCAATGCCTGGTCAATGGAGTATACCATGATCACATTTTTTTCTTTGCCTTCGGGAACCTTTGGTGTGTAGGCTTTGTCTCGAGTAATAACCAAGTGGGTTCTATTAGGTAAGGGTTTTGGAAAAGACTCAAAAGTCTTTCGGCCCATAATGATATAGTGTCCTGTTGTTAATGTCTT
>JBLHII010000019.1:0-17909 GCA_047616265.1 Minisyncoccia bacterium | reverse complement strand
CCCACCTATGTGGGCAATGAATATGGCTAAAGCAACAAAAAAACAAGCATTAGGACGTGGCCTTTCTGCCTTATTGAAAGACCCTGCCAACAACATTGAATCTGCTAATGATAAAAATGCGGATAAGGTTGTGGGTAGTATTGTGGAGCTTGAACTCACTGCAATTGAAGTAAACCCTTTTCAACCTAGAACCAGCTTTAATGAAGATTCTCTTCAAGAATTAGGTTCTTCCATTAAAGAGTTAGGCGTCATACAGCCCATTACTGTTCGTAAACTTGGTTTTAATCAATATCAACTCGTTAGTGGTGAACGTCGTTTTCGTGCTTCAGGGCTTATAGGGTTAACAACCATTCCTGCCTACATACGTATTGCTAATGACCAAGAGACTTTGGAAATGGCTTTGGTAGAAAACATTCAACGTGAAGATCTTGATCCAATTGAAATTGCACTCTCTTATCAACGTCTTATTGAAGAAATTAATTTAACACAGGAGCAGATGAGTGATCGTGTAGGTAAAAACAGATCTACCATCGCCAACTATTTACGATTACTTAAATTAGACCCAATCATACAAACGGGCATGCGTGACGGATTTATTTCTATGGGTCACGGTAGGGCTCTAATCAATATAGACAATACAGACATACAACTTGACATCTATGAGAAAATTCTAGCAGACAAACTATCGGTACGTGAAACAGAAGCTTTAGTGCGTGGTACTAAATCTGCGAAGCCTATTTCAACAAAAATAAGAACTTCACTTCCAAAATATGCTGTAGAGGCAAAAAAAGAAGTAACGAATGCTTTGGACACTAAAATAGATCTTAAAGTAAACAAAGCAGGAAAAGGACAATTTATTGTACCCTTTAAAAATAAAGATGATTTTGATCGTCTATTGAAGCTACTCTCTCGTGAAGCATAAACTCCATTATAGTATATTTCTCTTAGCAAGCATATCATTGTTTGCTCAAAATGACAGCATCACCCTTTCTAAAGAGATGAAGGTAGTGGAAGAAAAAGCAACATTACAGACAGAGGCCTATGATCCTCTTGCCCCGTCCCGTGCTGCCTTTTATTCTGCTGTACTCCCAGGACTTGGACAAGCATACAATAAAAAATATTGGAAAATCCCTGTAATCTATGCAGGTATAGCATCTGGTGTTTATTTCTATATCCAAAATAAAACAGATTATAACCGCTTTAGAGATGCCTACAAACGGAGACTTGCGGGGTTTACAGACGATGAGTTTTATGGAACTGGGACAACTGCTGCTATTTCAAACAATAGGCTTATTGACGCACAGCGAAGCACACAGCGGAACAAAGATGTAAGCATTATTGTGTCAATAGGCTTCTATTTATTTAATATTATAGACGCTAATGTGGATGCGCATTTAAGACAGTATGATATTAGTGATGACCTTTCTATTACACCAAAATTAAACACCACAAACATAGCCCAACCAAGTTATGGGCTATCCTTTAGATATATAATACGATGAAAATAGCACTCTTAGGATATGGTAAAATGGGTAAAACTATAGAAAAAATGGCACTGCAAAGAGGCCATGAAATTGTCTATAAGAGTTCATCATCTTCGCAAAGTGGAAATTTTAAAGAGGCACAAATAGCCATAGAGTTTTCGATTCCAGAAATTGCCGTTGCAAACATTAAAAAATGTTTTGATGCAGAAATTCCTATAGTTTCTGGAACAACAGGGTGGTTAGACCAAAAAAAAGAGGTTGAAAAAGCATGTCAAAATTGTAACGGAAGTTTCATCTATGCGTCAAACTTTAGCATTGGTGTGCATCTATTTTTTAATTTGAATAGGCACTTAGCGAAGTTAATGGAGCCCTGGAAGGAGTATGATCTCAGCATAGAGGAGACACATCATACAGAAAAGAAAGATGCGCCAAGCGGCACAGCAATTTCATTAGCAGAGGATCTGTTGCCTTTTTCAGATAAAAAAAATTGGATTGTAAACGATGTCGCGCAAGACGCTATATCAATAAAAGCACTTAGAGAATCTGATGTAAAAGGAACACACAGTGTTGCCTTTACATCAAAAATAGATACCATATCCATCAAGCATGTGGCACACACAAGAGATGGTTTTGCTAAAGGAGCGATCACTGCTGCAGAATACCTAATCGACAAAAAAGGTATTTTCACAATGAAAGATGTATTAGGACTATAGTGAGTTGTGAGTTGAAATTAAAAAATAAGATACCCTAACTCCTTTTGGAGCTTTAGTATTTAAGAATAGAGAATAGAGGATTTAAACCTTTTTCTCCGAAATTTTAAAAGAATATGAATTTATCAGGTTGGTTACTATTAATTGCTATCATTCAAGTCGTCCATTTTGTGGGTACTTGGAAGTTTTATGTTGCTGCAGGCAGGAAAGCATGGGAAGCAGCAATACCCGTTTATAATGCCGTAGTGCTCCTGCAAATATTAAAACGCCCTTGGTGGTGGACGCTATTGTTATTTATACCTATTGTAAACCTCATTATGTTTCCGGTTTTATGGGTCGAATTATTAAACAGATATGGGAAAACTAATACCGTGGACACGCTGTTAGTGATCTTTACAGCTGGTTTCTATTTATATTATATTAATTACACACAGGAACTTAACTGTCTGGAAGATGACAAACTAAAGAAGCCTAATGGATTGGTAGAATGGGTTGGCTCTCTAGCATTTGCTATTGTAGCAGCTACCATAGTGCATACCTATGTTATGCAACCCTTTGTAATACCAACCTCTTCTTTAGAAAAAACATTATTAGTAGGTGATTTTCTATTTGTAAGTAAGTTTCACTTTGGCGCCCGCACGCCAATGACCCCTATTGCAATGCCTATGATGCATGATGTATTTATGGGTACAAAAGCAAAGTCTTACCTTCCAAAACCTCAAGTGCCTAGTGTTAGACTACCAGGCTTTGAAGACATAGAACACAATGACATTGTAGTGTTTAACTGGCCCGTTGATGAGTATATTAACATAAGTCAATATCGACCCGAAGGACCACCTCCAAATAATTATCAATTTAAGCCCGTTGATAAAAAATCGAATTATGTAAAACGCTGTGTTGGGCTTCCAGGAGATTCTCTTGAAGTTAGAGATGGATCTGTTTTCATTAATGGAAAACAAAATGAATTGCCAGATCGTGCTAAACTACAGTTTGCCTACGAAATAAAGTCAAAAAGTATTTTAGTAAAAGTCGATAGCCAAAGACGGTTACAACCAGAACCTAATCAATATTTCTCTAATCGCTACGGGGTGAGTGATATGTATGCAACAGCTATAGATAGAAACACAGGGATCTACTCTTACACAGCACATTTAACAGAGGAGGCATATCAAGGAATGAAAAACTATCCTGATGTTATAAGTGCTGAGAGAAAAACGGTAGAAAAAGGCAGGAAAAATGATGGTATTTTCCCTCATGCCCCGGCAAACGCATGGAATAATGATCACTTTGGGCCTATTTACATACCAGAAGCAGGAAAAACAGTTGCTATTACTCCAGAGAGTATTGCTTTTTACAAGCGTATTATAGAAGTGTATGAAGGAAGTGAATTAGGAATAGACAATACCATAACACAAAATGGAACCACTGTATTATTAAATGACACCCCTATTACATCCTATACTTTTGCTATGGATTACTATTGGATGATGGGAGATAACCGTAACAACTCTCAAGATGCTCGTTCTTGGGGGTATGTACCCATGAATCATGTGGTAGGGAAACCTGTTTTTGTATGGATGAGTTTTAATAGTAAAGCAAAAGGCTTGTTTAATAAAATACGTTGGGATCGTTTCTTTACTACCGTTAGTGGCAAGGGTGAAACGACCTCTTACTTTATTCCATTTTTAGC
The DNA here is from genome assembly GCA_047616265.1 of Minisyncoccia bacterium. Lineage (GTDB taxonomy): Bacteria > Bacteroidota > Bacteroidia > Flavobacteriales > Flavobacteriaceae > Patiriisocius. The sequence goes on along the minus strand of JBLHII010000019.1, from coordinate 14,025 downwards.
ACTTTTGGCTGGATGGATTGGTTTCCGACAATTTCAAAGAAGAAGAAGAAAGAAAGCATAAAGAAAGGTGAAACAACACATCCTTATATACCCAACATACTTCCCTTCTATTGCAACCATGGTAGCAATGGCAAATGCGGATAAAATAACACTAGAAGCCGAAGATAATTATCAAAAACAAACCTACAGGAACAGAGCCTATATAGCGCATAGCAATGGAAAATTGTTATTAAACATACCTATAAAACACTCCAAAAACACACTACACCAGAAGACAAAAGATGTCATTCCTGAAAATAACTTTCCATGGCTAGCAGAACACTGGAAGTCTATACAAGCTGCATACAAAACGTCTCCCTATTTTGAATATTATGAAGATGACTTATTGCCTCTTTTTAAAAACCCAGTTATAGGGTTACAAGATTTTAATATTAAAATAGTAGAGACAATAGCTGAAATAATAGGATTGGAAGCTGAAATTCAAAAAACAAACAGCTATCAAAAAGAGACTTCATTACAAGACCTGCGCCACCTAGTAAATTCTAAAAAAGAGCCTCATCATGATTTCACTAGGTATCATCAAGTATTTGAAAGCAATCATGGCCATTTAGAAAACCTCTCTATCATTGATTTGCTCTTTAATGAAGGACCTAATACATTATATTATCTAGAAAGTCAATCTCTGAAGTGATGATACCCTATTACGGAATCAAAAACACTGCAAAAATGGGAGCATGATCTGAAAAGGTCTTATCTAATGTACCAAAGTCTAACACTTCTAATTTTTTAGAACCAAAGATATAATCGATTCTCAATGGATATGAATCAAATTTAAAGGTAGTTCCAAGCCCACTTCCTTTTTCTAAAAAAGCATCTTGCATACCCTCTTGCAAGGTTCTGTATACATAAGAAAAGGCAGTGTTGTTAAAGTCTCCCCCTAAGACAATAGGATATTTTGAGGTCCTCATATGCTTTAATATAGCCTCAGCGTGCTCTTGTTGCTTTTTAAAAGCGTTAGATATTCTATTAAACAACTTCTCTTTATCTCCATCTTGTATAGCGTTTACTGAAGCAAGAATTCCTATAGATTTCAAATGAACATTATATAAGCGCAACGTATCTTTATTTTTTACGATGTCTGCATACAAGCTGTTATTATTAGTTCTAGCAAAATCGAAAGCTCCTTTGTTTAATAATGGGTATTTTGAGAAAATAGCGTGCCCTAACCGAACTTTATCATTTTTAAAATGAATATGACGATGTGGGTATTTTAAAAATTTATGTGATGTGTTTCTATAATACTCTTGTATAAAAACAACATCTGGTTCTGTTTTTTTTAGCAGGTTGCTAAGTACTTCAGAAATGTTTAAGGTATTTTCATTTTTTTCAAAGAGATTAAACAATCGTACGTTATAGCTTAATACAGAAATAGTGTTTTGACTAGATGAAACATCCACTTTAGAAGAAAATTTATAAAACGGATTAAAAAAGGAATACGCTGCAAACAACATAACAGCAGATAACATAAATTGTTTTTTTAATCTAAGCAACCAATACAAACCAAACAAAAAAGTAAGAAGGATGAGTGGAGATACAGTAAGACTTAGTAAAGCAATGGTCGGAAAGCTTTTAGGAGGAAGGAATGGCAACACAAAAGAGACCAAAAGTAAGAAGGCAACAATGCTGTTACACCAAAATATAATTTTTTCAAAGAATGATAGCTTTTTCAAAAATATGTGTTGTTATTCGTTTCCTGCTTTAAACAGAAAGTGTTTCTCTGCTTTACTTAAACTCTCATAGCCACTTTTACCAATTTTGTCTAAGATAGCATCTATCTTCATTTGACGCTCATCTTTAGCCCCTTTTGCAGGTGCTTTTGATTTTTTCCTAGAGGTTTTGTGTACTTTTTTAAAGGGGCGTTCTTTTCTAGTTTTAAACAAGTCAACTACCCAGTCTAGTGTTTTTTCAAACCAAGCACCAATATCATTTCCTTTGGCTAGCTGTACGGCATAAATATAACCAAAAACAGCACCTCCAATATGAGATAACATTCCCCCAGCATTAGTTCCAGTTCCTAATCTAAATAAATCTAATAAAAATAATCCTAAGGCCAATTGCCAAAGTTTAACAGTCACCATAAAAAAGCGGAAAGAAATAGTAGGCGAATACGTGGCAGCAAAAACCATAAGTGCAGACACAGATGCAGAGGCGCCCAACAGATACCCTGCTTTACTCTGAAAAACAGGAAAGACGTTATACCCAACAACAAATAACAATCCACCAAACAAAGCTCCTAATAAATAAATTGTAAGAAAGCGCTTTTCACTAAACAGGTTTAAAACAAATTTAGAAAAGAAATTTAGCCAAAGCATGTTAAATAAAACATGTAAAAACCCACCATGTAAAAAGCTATAAGTCAATATAGACCAAGGTTGCTTTAATATTTCAATGGGCTGTTCTGGCAAGACAAACCATTGCATTAAGGCATCGGTAGAAGTTCTAAATAAAAAAGAGGCAATAAAAAACACTAAAAAGATCACGACATTAATCACAATCAATTTTATTGCAATATTTTGGGTCTTAAATGTATATAATAAATTTTGTCCTTGCATAGGTTAATCCCAACGGGTATTGTTTAAATCGTTTTTCTTCCAATAATAAGCCATGATAAAACCAAATAATGCGCCACCAATATGTGCCCAATTTGCAATATTTTGTCCAAACATAGAAAAGCCTGTAATCCCAGAAAATAAATCCAAGAGTATTAATCCTGGTATAAAATATTTTGCCTTTATTGGCACTGGTAAAAACATCAACATCAAGCCTGTATTAGGAAACATTAAGCCGAAAGCGACCAAAATACCATACAAGGCTCCAGACGCTCCAACCGCTGGTGTATTAAATTCTATAAATAACCGTTCTATTGTTTCTAAAGGGACGCGGTTTAAAATGGATGTATTATACTGACCAATCGACATAAGCTCATTAAGTTCTACCTGAGATGCGCCAGAACTCAATAAAGCATCCATAGCACTATGCACATGATAATACCCCACTAAAGAGTGAATAAAAGCAGCGCCTAATCCTGCTGAAAAGTAAAAAAACAAAAACTTTTTTTGCCCCCAACGTTCTTCTAATGGAGAGCCAAACATATACAAGCCAAACATATTGAAAAAGATATGCATCAAACCACTTCTATCATGCATGAACAAATGCGTAATAGGCTGCCAGATTTGAAAATCTGGATGCTCAAAATAATACAATGAAAATAGGCGGTACGCAATATCACCTACAAAGAGGGACCCTGCGTACACAACCACATTAATGATGATTAATATTTTAACGGTATCTGTTATTCTTCCCATATATAAACCCTTAGCGTAGGGGTACCTTTTTAATGTTTATATAAATTTTTTATCAAGATCATTTGCATCAAGTGTAATAATAACCGGTTTGTTGGACGGAGAAATACTAGGTTCTTTACACATAAACAATTGATTCACTAAATGATCTCTTTCTTTACTACTCAAAGCAACACCTGTTTTTACAGCCATGCTTTTTGCCATAGACCGAACCAATAGATCATTTTGGCTAAACCCAGCATCTGGAACTTCATCCATAATATCTTGAATAAGTTGCTCTAAAACAGTATGCGCTTGACTCTCTGCCAGGGCAACAGGAACTCCTGTTACAGACAAGGTGTCTTCCCCAAATGACTCAAAAACAAAGCCCGTATGCTCTAGCTGTTCTTGTATTTTTTGGAGCACTTCCATGTCTGGCTTAGAAAAACTCATTTCAAGTGGAAATAATAATTGCTGACTCACAGCTTGATGCACAGTGATGTTCTTCAGCAATTCTTCATACAAGACCCGTTGATGTGCCAAATGTTGATGTATAATCATCATACCACTTTTAATAGGGCTTATAATATATTTGTTTTGAAGCTGAAATGTAAGTTGTCCTGGCACGGTGCCTTCTTCGTCAAATAGCGAACCAGTTACTTCGTCACTTTCAAAAGTGAGGTGTGTTTCTGGGGTATATGATGCTGAAGAACTCTCTTCATCCTTTAAACCTACATACAAAGACTCCCAGTGTGCTGTATTTTTATCTCGTTTAAATGGAAAATCTATATTTTTTTGTTTGGGAGCCGAACGAAATGGGTTAAAACTTCTGTCTACGTCAATGGTTGGAGATATTGGCGGCTTATTAGCATAATGATAAGGTGTGTCTAAGCTGCTCTCTCTATTAAAATCTAATATGGGAGCAATGCTAAACTGTCCTAAGCTGTGTTTCACCGTAGCTCGAACCATGGCATACAAAGCATGCTCATCATCAAATTTAATTTCAGTTTTGGTAGGATGTATGTTAATATCAATAGATTTCGGGTCTACTTCTAGAAATAGAAAATAGCCTGGATGCACACCACTTTTTATCAATCCTTCAAAGGCTGCGTTTACGGCATGATTGAGATATGAACTTTTTATAAACCGATCGTTCACAAAAAAGAACTGTTGCCCCCTACTCTTCTTAGCAAAATCTGGTTTTAAAACAAAGCCCTCTATTTTTAAAATATCGGTCGTTTCGGTTACAGGAACCAGTTTTTCGTTGGTTTTATTTCCGAAGATATTTACAATGCGTTGTCTTACATTACTCTCTGGTAGATTAAACACAAGGTCCTCATTGTGCGTCATCGTAAAGGCAATGTTTGAATGCGCTAAGGCCACACGATGAAACTCATCAATGATGTGACGTGTTTCTACAGGGTTTGATTTAAGAAAATTACGCCTTGCTGGAATATTAAAAAATAAATTTTTAACCGAAATAGTCGTGCCACTTGGAACTACAGCAGGCTCTTGAGTAATTACTTTACTTCCCGCTACAGTAATCTTAGTGCCAATTTCTTGATCGTGCAGTTTGGTTTTAAGTGTCACATGCGCAATGGCTGCAATAGAAGCCAGCGCCTCACCTCGAAAGCCTTTGGTGTGGAGTTTAAACAAATCTTCTGCCACCTTAATTTTTGAAGTTGCATGACGTTCAAAGCTCAATCGAGCATCTGTAGTACTCATTCCAACACCGTTATCTGTTACCTGGATGAGGGTCTTACCTGCATCTTTAAGCATTAAAGTAATGGTAGATGCTTTTGCGTCAATAGCATTTTCAAGCAATTCTTTTACTACAGAAGCAGGTCTTTGAACTACTTCTCCTGCGGCAATTTGATTTGCAACATGATCTGGTAATAATTGTATAATGTCTGCCATTAGCTAGAAAATATTGACAGGTCAAAATCAATAATGCATAAGAACGCAAATATCAAAACAGCCATCACTATAAGTACTGTTTTATTCAAGGCTATGTTATTTCGGTTCCGGTTATGGATACGTGCATTTTGCCATTGCCCTGCATAATCATTTTCATTATACGTATCTGCGTAAGCATCAAACTTTGTCGTGTGATTTTTATCCTCAACCCCTTCTTTTCCTTTATAATAACGGGGCGTGTAGTTAAATCGATTGTTCGATTTTAATTTTTTTATAACAGTAAACTTTATAGGGCCCATAGGTACATGCTCTTACACCAAAGATACCAAAAAATAGGGTTTTTTAGCAGTCTGAAACCTCACAATTTTTAAACAAAAAGATATATCAGAAAAAAGAGAAAAGAAGGATATTAAAAACACTTGTAAGCTTCAAAGAAGCTAGCAATAAAAAAAAAGCACTTGATTTATTAAAAAACGACTAAAAACAGGGTGATTTTATGCTCTAGAAAGAAGCATCTTTACGCAACTGCGCCATTTTTATTGCTGCTATTGCAGCTTCAGCACCTTTGTTACCGTGAGCGCCACCGCTTCTATCAATAGCTTGTTGCATGTTATTGTCTGTTAACACACAAAATATAACAGGTATATCACCTTGAATATTTAAGTCTTTAATGCCTTGAGAAACGCCTTCACAAACAAAATCAAAATGTTTTGTTTCTCCTTGAATAACACTTCCAATTGCTATCACAGCATCTAACATATTATAACTTTGGGTCATTTTTTTACAACCATAAATCAATTCAAAGCTTCCTGGCACATCCCACCGAACAATATTCTCCTTGATGCCTCCACACTCTAAAATCGCATCAAAGGCGCCTTGAAACATCCCATCAGTAATCTCTGCATTCCATTGTGAAACAACAATCCCAAACCGAAAATTTTTCGCATTTGGGATTCTGGTTTTATCATATGCCGATAAGTTTGTATTTTTTGTTGCCATAGGTATGAATCTCCAAAGTGAAATACATTATTTCATTGCTTCCGCTTGACTTAAGTATGCTTTTGCTTTAGAAGCTTCTGTTGTATTTGAGTACATTCCTGTTATTGACGAAAAATGGGCTGCTGCTTTAGAAGCATTCCCTAACTTCATCGCAGCAATACCAGCTTTTAATAAAAACCGGGGTGTTGTAAACTCATTGTCTTGCATTTTAGCAGCACTTTCATAATATTCTAAGGCTGTATCCATTTGGTCTAATTGAACAAAAGCATCACCAATAGCTCCTTTTGCTAAAGGCCCTAGAACAGCATCATCACTTTCAAAAGCATCTAGGTAACTAATCGCGTTTTTGTAGTCATTCATGTTTAAGTAAGCAACGCCAGCATAATAATTTGAGAGATTGGAAGCTTTAGTGCCCCCATAGTTTTCTATGATATCTAAGAAACCATATTTGCTGTTTCCACCACTTAATGAAAGGTTGTATAGAGAATCTTTTGCAATAGTAGACGTTAGTGCTTCATCAAAGTATTCTTGGGCTTGGTACATTTCACTCATTGCCTCTTTTTCTTTAGGCTCTTGAATAACGTTTACAAAACCTAGATATGCTAATACCGCAAGTGCAATGACACCTACAGCAATTAAAATAACTTTTTGGTTTTTCTCAACCCATTCTTCGGTTTTATTAGCAGTCTCATCTAACGTATTAAAGACCTCAGCAGTCGTGCTTTCCCCTTCTAAAAGTTCAGAACCGTTTACTTCTTCTGACTTTGATTTTATTTTTCCGCCTCGTTTCTTGTACGTTGCCATAGATTGATTTTTTGTGTACCGCAAAAATAAAATTTTTATCAGAATATAAAAGGTAAAAGATTTGTTATTTTTCAATAATTTGCAAGTTGAAAAATAAGTCTATAATGCGCGCCTATTTTTATCAGAAATAGTCTGCAAACCACCTATTACAATGCAATTAGAGCAACTTTCTTTACTGAACTATAAAAACTTCGAATCGCAGTCTTTTGCCTTCAATGCCAAGATTAATTGCTTTGTTGGCCATAATGGGGTTGGAAAAACGAACGTATTAGACGCTATTTACCACTTATCCTTCGGAAAGAGTTATTTTAATCCAATAACAGGTCAAAACATGCGTCACGGGACAGATTTCTTTATGGTTGAAGGCACCTATCAAAAAAATGATCGGCTCGAAAAAATAAATGTAAGTGCTAAACGAGGGAATAAAAAAATACTAAAACGAAACGGAAAAGTCTACGAGAAGTTTAGTGAGCATATTGGTTTCTTACCACTGGTTATGATCTCACCTGCAGACCGTGATTTAATTGTGGAGGGGAGCGACACTCGTAGAAGGTTTGTTGACGGCGTTATTTCGCAAGCTGATACAACGTACTTACAACATCTCATAAATTATAATAAGGTGCTCCTGCAACGCAACTCTTTACTAAAGTATTTTGCTGCAAACCATACACACAACCAAGACACCCTTGATATTTATGACCAGCAACTCACGCAATACGGCACTATTATTTTTGAAAAAAGAGCCGCATTTTTAAAAGAGTTTCTTCCTATTTTCTTGGCGCGTCATAAAGTCATAAGCAATGGTGCAGAAGATGTTTCGCTTGTTTATAAGAGCCAGCTGGAAGACGCTACTCTTTTAAGTTTGTTAAAAAACAATAGTGCCAAAGACAAAATGATGCAATACACAGGCTTTGGAATACACAAAGACGATTTGGTATTTGAAATTGATGGACATCCTATTAAGAAGTTTGGTTCACAAGGACAACAAAAGTCATTTTTAATTGCGTTAAAACTAGCCCAGTTTGATTTTATAAAGCAGTTAAACGCTGTTACTCCTATCCTACTTCTAGATGATATTTTTGACAAGCTTGACGAGCAACGTGTCGCACAACTTATTAGCCTGGTTCATGATGACACGTTTGGGCAAATATTTATAAGCGATACTCATGCCGAAAGAACCGAGGCTGTCGTCAAAGAAATTCATAAAAGTTATATGTTATTTAAATTATAAAAAATGAAACAGATTTTAATATTTAGTTTTCTAGTACTACTTACAGGTACCCTAAACAGTTGTCAGCAAAACACCGCAGAACTAAAAAAAAACCTTTCTGGCTATTGGGAAATTGAAAAAGTAACTACCTTGGAGGGAGAAACAAAAGAATTCAAGATAAGCATTATCGTAGATTATATTACCATTGAAGGCAATACAGGGAAACGAACCAAAGTGAGTCCTCAACTTGATGGAAGCTTTAAAAATAATGGTGTGGTAGAATCATTTACCATAGACGGATCCTCTGGGGAGCTTGTATTACGCTACCAAACACCACTGAGTGCTTGGAACGAAAAAGTAAAAAAAGCCACGAATGAGAAACTAGTTGTCGTTAACAATGAGGGCAAAGAGTATGTCTACAAACGGTTTGAGAAACTTAATATATACTAATAGTAAAAAAGAGTATGGCAAAAAGAAACACAGAAGAATCTACTATTGGTGATGTACTAAAAGCCTTTATAGGTAAAGGAAAGCTTGCCAAAGGCCTAGACAAAGTAGATGCTAAAAATGCTTGGCTACAAGTTATGGGGCCAGGGGTTGCTAACTACACTACAGAGGTAATTCTAGAAAGAGACATTCTCTATGTACAACTAAGCTCTTCTGTACTTAGAGAAGAATTGAGTTATGGGAGAGAAAAAATAATACGCCTACTCAATGAAGAGCTAGGTAAAAATTTAATTGACAAAGTAGTACTTAGATAATACGATACATGATTGTTCAAAATAAAAAAGCCGTTTGTCATAGTGATAAACGGCTTTTTAATAGGGTATGTTTTATTACTAAAACATCTCTCTACCTGAAAAATGGTATGCACCTTCAATAGCAGCGTTCTCGTCGCTGTCACTTCCATGAACTGCATTTTCTCCAATAGAAGCAGCATATAACTTACGGATTGTTCCTTCTGCAGCATCTGCTGGGTTGGTCGCTCCAATTAACGTTCTAAAATCTGCTACAGCATTATCTTTTTCTAAGATTGCTGCTACAATAGGACCACGTGTCATGTACTCAACCAATTCTCCATAAAATGGACGCTCGCTGTGTACTGCGTAAAACTCCTGCGCATCCTGCGTAGTCATGTGTGTTAATTTCATTGCAACGATTCTAAAACCTGCTGTATTTATTTTGTCAAGAATAGCACCAATGTGCCCTTTTTCAACACTATCAGGCTTTAACATTGTAAACGTTCTGTCTGTTCTCATAATTTTTTTAAATTTTGTGCAAAAATAAACTTTTATGTTACATTTTTGAGTAGAAAAGTTAAAAACTAACAGTATTAACAATTATTTAAAATTGGGTAAGGTTCCTTCTTGTTAAATTGGCAAAAAAAATTACTGAAGAATACGCTCTGATGTAGCACTAGAAATACACTAGAGTACTTTAGTTCTGTTTACCCGAAACTTTAAAGGAATGACCTTCAAGATGCCCTAAAATAAAATTTAAAGTAACACAGCACCAAAAACAAGTGAACCCTTTCAATTTTCTGAACTAAATATTGTTATTAATTGTATCTTCGTAGCATATGAATATAACGCTTACTTCACACATAAAAGAACTTCTTTCTAGCCCAAAAAACTGTGTAATTATAGGTCACAAAAACCCCGATGGTGATGCCGTGGGATCAACCTTGGGCTTAGATTTGTTTTTAAAGTCAATCGGTCAAAACAGTCAAGTTGTTTTGCCCAATGATTTTCCAGAATTCTTAAAATGGCTTCCAAGCACGGACACTATTTTTAATTTTGAAAAGCAAAATCAGCAAGCAGTAAAGGCTATTGAACAAGCCGATGTTATTTTTACTCTAGATTTTAATTCTTTAAGCCGCGTAGGAGATGTTCAATCTTGTTTAGAGAAAAGCACCGCACAATTTGTCATGATAGACCACCATCAACAACCAGATGATTATGCGTTTATTACCTACTCAGATACGACGATGGGTTCTACCTGTGAAATGATATTCCATTTTATTGTTGCTTTAGATGGAAAAGAATATATTACACCAGATGTGGCAACACTCCTCTACACTGGCATCATGACAGATACAGGGTCTTTCAGGTTTCCGTCAACCACAGCAGTAACACATCGTGCAATTGCTTCTTTGATGGAACACGGGGCTGAAAATGCTCAGATTCATGAAAATGTATATGACACCAACTCCGCTTCAAGAATAAAGCTACTAGGTATTGCATTAGATAATATGGTGGTTATATCAGAATACAAAACAGCCTATATTACCATATCTCAAAAAGAACTTGACGACACTAATTTTAAAAAAGGAGATACCGAAGGTTTTGTAAACTATGCACTCTCGGTTTCGGGAATTGTTTTTGCTATTATTTTTATTGAAAACAAACAGGAAAACATTGTCAAAATATCACTGCGAAGTAAAGGAGATTTTTCTGTTAACGAATTTTCCAGAAGGCACTATAACGGCGGAGGTCATACCAATGCTGCTGGCGGAAGAAGTCTACTATCTCTCAAAGAAACTGTGACACAATTTATTAGTATATTGCCAGATTATAAAGACCTAATTTAATATGATCCGTATCCTCTGTATATGTTGCTTAATTATTACCTGTGTATGCAGCTGTAAAAGCCCCAAGGCAAGAACCCCAGAAAAAACTACTTCTGGCAGTTTTATTGAAGCTTCTGTACAACGAAACAAACAAATTTATAAACAAGAAAAAGCCATTATTCAAGAACTTATTAATAAAGATAGTTTGCGTGATTATATTTCTTCAGAGAGAGGGTTTTGGTATGCTATTACTAAAAAAGACAGTACCGCTTCGCTACAAAAACCAACACTAGGAGACCTTATTTCTTTTACTTATAATGTAAAGGACTTAAAAGGAAACTTGATTCTTTCGACAAAAGAAAACGGAATTCAAAACTATAAGGTAGACCAATCAAACCAAGACTTAATTTCAGGAATTAGAGATGGTATCAAATTACTGAACGTTGGGGAACAAGCAACCTTTATCTTTCCATCCTACAAAGCCTATGGATATTATGGCATTGAAAAAATATTAGGGACTAACATCCCTATTACAAGTGACATTACCTTAATTTCAATAAATCAAAATCAATAAATACGTTTAATTATCATGAAAAGAGTCTCACTATTACTATTATTAGCATTGACCGTTGCGTCTTGCCAGAACGAATACCCAGATCTTCCAAACGGAGTCTACGCAGAAATCATTACAAACAAAGGAACTTTTGTTGCTAAACTATACAACGAAGCTACGCCGCTAACTGTGGCTAACTTTGTGTCGCTTGCAGAAGGAACAAACCTGATGGTAGATGATAAGTATAAAGGAAAGAAGTTTTTTGACAGTATTATTTTTCACCGTGTCATTAAAGATTTTATGATTCAAGGAGGTGACCCAACTGGAACAGGATCAGGAAACCCAGGATATAAGTTTCCTGATGAAATTGTACCAGCGCTTGTACATGACAAAAAAGGAATTTTGTCTATGGCAAATAGCGGCCCTGGCACAAACGGAAGTCAGTTTTTTGTAACCCTAAAAGAAACTCCATGGTTAAACGGAAAACACACTGTTTTTGGTGAAGTGGTAAAAGGTATTGAAATCGTAGATGCAATTGGTGCGGTTTCCGTTCAAAGTCCAGCTAACAAGCCTTTAGAAGACATCATGATTAAAACCGTGAATATCATAAATAAAGGAGGCCAAAAAATCACTTCTTTTACAGATGCAATGACTAAAGTAGAAGAAGAAAACAAAGCGAAAGAAGCTGCACTTTCTAAATTTTCGGAAGGAATGAAAAATAAATTTGACTCGTTAAAAGAAGGGGCTCAAACACTTCCTTCTGGACTACAAATACACATAGATTCTAAGGGGGACGGACAACGTCCAGTAGAAGGCGTTAAAGTATTGGTTAATTATGCAGGATATTTAGCAACAAATGGAATATTATTCGACACCAATAGAGTTTTGGTAGCAAGAGATTACAGTGCAATAAACCCGCAACGTGAGGCACAAAATGGGTATGCTCCTACCCCTATGTCTTTCAGTAAAGATGCGCAATTAAATCCAGGATTCTTGGAAGCATTATTAACCATGTCTGTTGGTGATAAAATTACTGCCTTTATCCCTGCGCATCTTGGATATGGTGAGCGTGGTGCTGGAAATGTAATTCCACCTAATTCAGATTTAGTATTTGAAATAGAAATTACAGGCCTACAAGAATAAGTACGATTCTATTTCTTTAAAAATAGCATCAAAAAAATCCCGATGGAATCAACCATCGGGATTTTTTATGTTTAATAGCGCTAGTTTTTGGTCATTGTCAAGTATTAAAAAGGCAATACCGAGAAACCTATACAGGCTACAATAACACCCTTATTTTACAGGAATATTCTTTAATATCTCTAAGACAAATTTCCAATATTTTTGGGCACTAGAAATACTTGCGCGCTCATCTGGAGAATGCGCCCCTTTAATAGTTGGCCCAAAGCTTATCATGTCCATCGCTGGATAGTTTTGCCCTAAAATACCACATTCTAATCCTGCATGACAGGCCGCTACATTTGGTTTCTCTCCATTCATAGCTATATATAATTCTTCTAGTACCTTTAAAATAGGGCTGTCCATATTTGGAGCCCATCCAGGATAGTGTCCACTGCAGTCCACAGTGTATCCAGCCAACTCAAAAACGGCAGTTAATGTTGCCGCCATATCATTTTTAGAAGAATCTACAGAAGATCGTGTAAGACATTCAATTTTTAAAGCTCCGTTTTGTACTGAAATTTTCGCAATATTATTAGAGGTTTCTACCAAGCCTTCAATAGCTGGGCTCATTCTAAATACACCATTATAAGCTGCGTATACCACATTTACAAAAGCAATTTGGTCTTTAGAAGCCATTACGGTCGCTGGAGTAGCTACTTTTTCTGTTTCAATGGTTAAATCTGGTTCTAACAACCTGTATTCTTCAACAAGCGCAAATTGTATTTTCTCCATTTGTGCTACAAACTCAGAAATGTCTTCTGTCTTTACCACTACAGTAACTAAACTCTCTCTAGGAATCGCGTTACGCAAACTTCCACCAACGAGTGATGCAATATGAGCAATCTCTTTATTTGCGGCCAATAAACGATTCATCATTTTGTTAGCATTACCTAACCCTTTAATAATATCCATTCCACTATGACCCCCTTGTAACCCTTTTAAGGTAATGGTATACGCCTGTCCAGCTGGAGCTGAAACTACTTCATAGCTTCCTGTTGCTGTTACATCTACACCACCAGCGCAGCCTACTCCAATTTCATCGTCTTCTTCTGTGTCTAGGTTTAATAAAATCTCCCCTTGAAGCAAACCTTCTTTAAGGCCAATAGCACCTGTCATTCCAGTTTCCTCATCAATAGTAAACAACGCTTCAATTGCAGGGTGAGCAATCGTGTCACTATCTAAAATAGCCATAATAGTAGCTACACCTAAGCCATTATCAGCTCCTAGTGTTGTTCCATTAGCACGAACCCAATCTCCATCAACATACATTTCTATTCCTTGGGTATCAAAATCAAAAACAGTATCTCCATTTTTTTGATGTACCATGTCTAAATGAGATTGCATTACAATAGCTTTTCTATCTTCCATGCCTTGGCTAGCAGGCTTTTTTATAATCACATTTCCTACTTCATCCTCTACCGTTTCAAAACCTAAAGAGGTTCCAAAATCT
>JBLHII010000018.1:0-18163 GCA_047616265.1 Minisyncoccia bacterium | reverse complement strand
AGAAAACAAATAAGACACATTCTTTATGGAATTAAAGCGAGTTGTAGTAACTGGTCTTGGTGCACTTACCCCTATTGGAAATAACATCCAAGAATATTGGGACGCTCTTAAAAGCGGAAAAAGTGGATGTGCCCCTATTACCTATTTTGATACTGAAAAGTTCAAAACAAAATTTGCTTGTGAAATTAAGAATTATGATCCATTACAACATTTTGACCGCAAAGAGGCTAGAAAACTAGATCGTTTTGCTCAATACGCCATGGTCTCTAGTGACGAAGCAATACGAGATGCAGCCATTGATATGGATGCTATAGATAAATTTCGTGTTGGCGTTATTTGGGGGGCTGGTATTGGAGGTATTGAAACATTTCAAAATGAAGTAATAAACTTTTCAGAAGGGGATGGAACGCCGCGTTTCAACCCCTTTTTTATCCCTAAAATGATTGCAGATATCGCTCCAGGTAATATTTCAATCAAACATGGGTTTATGGGGCCAAACTATACAACGGTCTCTGCCTGTGCTTCTTCTGCTAATGCAATGATTGACGCACTAAACTACATACGTTTAGGGCATTGTGATATTATTGTAACAGGAGGAAGTGAAGCCGCCATCACCATGGCTGGTTTAGGTGGTTTTAACGCCATGCACGCACTCTCTACAAGAAATGAATCTCCAGAATCTGCCTCAAGACCTTTTGACGGTACTCGTGATGGATTTGTGTTAGGAGAAGGCGCCGGTGCATTAATACTAGAAGATTACGAACACGCAAAAGCGCGTGGCGCAAAAATATACGCTGAGGTTATTGGTGGTGGAATGTCAAGTGATGCATACCACATGACTGCTCCGCATCCAGAAGGTATTGGCGTAGAACGTGTAATGAACAATTGTTTAAATGATGCGGGTATAGAAGCCGGTGAAGTAGACGCAATTAATACACACGGCACCTCAACACCGCTTGGAGATGTTGCTGAACTAAAAGCAATTAGCAAAGTGTTTGGCGCACATGCTAACAAAATTAATATCAACTCTACAAAGTCTATGACGGGTCACCTACTAGGTGCAGCTGGTGCTATAGAAGCTATTGCTTCTATCCTTTCTATGCAGCATAATCTAGTACCCCCAACTATTAACCATACTACGGTTGATGAAAACATAGACCCCTCTCTAAACTTAACACTCAACAAAGCGCAAGAGCGACAAGTAAATGTAGCTATGAGTAACACCTTTGGATTTGGAGGGCACAATGCGTGTGTATTGTTTAGAAAATTAGATGCCTAACAATAATGGCTTCTCTTAAAAACATATTTAATCCCCGCACCCACAAGGGCGGGGATTTTTTTTTGGCAATTAAAAAATTATTAAGCTTCAGCCCTAAAGACATTACCCTTTATGAAGAAGCCTTTACCCATCGATCTACAAACACTACCTCTATAGATGGGCATGCTCAAAACTATGAACGTATGGAGTTTCTTGGAGACGCTATGCTGAGTTCTATTATTGCAGCACACTTATTTAACGAAGTTCCTGGCGGTGACGAGGGCTATCTTACCAAAATGCGAAGCAAAGTAGTGAGTAGAGAGCACCTTAACGAGCTGGGTCGTGATTTAGAACTTATCAAGCATGTAAAAACAACCGTGCCTATTGGCCAGTTTGGAGGGAACATTCACGGCAATGTCTTTGAGTCACTTGTTGGGGCGATATATCTTGACAGAGGCTATAAATACTGTGAGAAATTTATCAATAAACGGGTCATACTACCATACGTTGATATTGAAAAACTAGAGGGGAAAGTTATCAGTTATAAAAGTCTTTTTATTGAATGGTGCCAAAAAGACAAACACCAGTTTAAATTTACTGTTTATGAAGATACCGGAAATGAGGCTCTTAAACACTTTGCTGTAAAACTAACCTTAGATGGAAAAACAGTAGGGAAAGCTCGCGCCACCTCCAAAAAGAAAGCTGAGGAACAAGCGGCAAAGAGAGCCTATTATAAACTTCAAGAAGCTATTGACGGTTATAGTAAAAAAGGGTAACCTTCTTATCGTTGATTTAACACAAGAAACCACTACATGACTACAACATATCACTATTTCCCCTAAAATTCACAACATCTTTCTATAGTATTACTTAAAGTATCTATACTTTTACCTGTTAGAAGCACATACATGGGAACTCACAAACTAATGTTAGACAATGATTTTGCAGAAGACTTCTCATTAATTGCTATTCATTGTAGTGAGGAAGCTTACAAGGTGGCCTATATACTCAACCAATTTGCCTGTTTAAAATTACAGCGTAATAAAGTAGATTTAGCTTATTCAAACAGTGGTTTGGAAATCACCTTTCCGCTTTTTAGATTTGAAGATATCGCTGGATACACAGACTATAGTTTAGTGGCTAATAAATGTAAATCTGCCGTTGCTAAAACAAAAAGTAGCGAAGGGCTCTTTGGAAATACCCTGGGTAAAGAAACGGTAATAACATACCTTATTCCCGAACTTAAAAAAGTAGATTACTTTTTGAAAATCCAAAGTGATTTTGACAAAGCAGGAACTAAAATGTTAATCACAGTTATCAACGATATTAAACAAATTATTTCTGCCTACGAGGTAGGTACAGAAACGCTTAAATCAAAGCACAATCTAATATTTGACTAAATGTATACCCAAAAAAAGACTAAAATTGTAGCTACCCTAGGACCTGCTACAGCAGACAGAAGTGTGCTTAAAGAAATGATTCTAGCTGGAGTTAATGTATTTCGCGTTAATTTTTCTCATGCAAATTATGATAACGTAAAAGAGGTTGTTGCAGTCATTAGAGATTTAGGAACTGAACTCAACACGTCAACCGCAATTCTTGCAGATTTACAAGGGCCTAAATTAAGAGTTGGAATGATGAAGGAAGAGGTGTTTGTTCATCCAGGAGATGAAATTTCATTTTGCACGGGAGAAGAGTTTGAAGGAACTTCGAAGAAAGTATATATGAACTACAATGATTTCCCGAAGGATGTTAAAAAGGGCGAGCGCGTTCTTCTTGATGACGGAAAGTTAATGTTTGAAGTCATCGCTACAGACGGTAAAACAGAAGTAAAAACGAAAGTAATACAAGGGGGGCCATTGCGCTCTCGTAAAGGGGTTAACCTTCCAAACACCAATATTTCATTGCCCGCGTTAACAACCAAAGACAAAGAAGATGCTATTTTTGCAATCTCTCTAGAGGTAGACTGGATTGCACTATCCTTTGTGCGCCATGCTGCAGATTTAAAAGAATTACAAGCGTTAATTAAACAAAACAGCAAATATAAAATTCCAATTATTGCTAAAATTGAAAAACCTGAGGCAGTAGCCAATATTGAATCAATTGTTGCTCATTGTGACGGTTTAATGGTTGCTCGTGGTGATCTAGGGGTAGAAGTACCTGCAGAAGAGGTTCCTTTGATCCAAAAAGAATTAGTGCTTACAGCAAAGAGAGCGAGAATCCCTGTGATCATTGCTACTCAAATGATGGAAACAATGATTTCATCATTAACTCCAACAAGAGCAGAGGTAAATGATGTTGCTAACTCTATCATGGATGGAGCAGATGCAGTAATGCTAAGTGGTGAAACTTCTGTAGGAAAGTATCCTGTAGAAGTAATTCAAAAAATGGCAAGTATTTGTAAGCAAGTGGAAAACAGTTCCCTAATCTCTGTGCCACAACAACCACCTCACATTCGTACCAACCGCTATATAACAAAATCTATTTGTTACCATGCAGCAAGTATGGCAAATGAAATTAAAGCAACTGCTATTTGTACCTTAACCAATAGTGGTTATACTGCTTTTCAAATATCTGCGTGGAGACCAGATGCTCACATCTTAGTGTTTACTAATAACCATAGGATACTCTCAAGGTTAAATTTATTGTGGGGTGTAAAGTCATTCTACTACGATAAATACGTAAGTACCGATGAAACAGTAGAGGACGTTAATAATATTGCACACGAAAGAGGTTTTGTAGCAAAAGGGGACTACCTTATTAACTTAGCGGCCATGCCTATTATTGAAAAGGGAATGGTAAATACACTCCGTATTTCTCAAGTTTAATAATTGCTACTAAAATTATAACTTCAAAAGAGCCTTGAAATGAATTTTCCGGTTCCTTTTTTAAATGCTATAGCTCATAAAAAAGTCTAATGCACAACACGGACCTCCTCTATTTTCATCATACTGTCTTGTTGTGTAATGCTAACAGTGCGCCTAAAACTTTGAGATGCGTGCGTAAACAGGATTTTCAATAGTGCGTTTTCAATGCGTATGACCTGTAGCTCACTTACTAGGGTGTTTATTGATTTGTTAGGGTTATTGAGTACTTCTTCTTCTTTCCCGTTTGGTTCTGGCAAGGCAAAAGATCTTGGGATTTCATATAGTTTTTGAGCAATTAAATACGCTTCGTGCCATTTTGTAGTAGGGATTAATAGCGTTTCTGTATTGCTAGGCTCGCTAGCTGTTCCGCCCACAAGGGCAGATAGCGCCGCTCTTGGATGCGTGTTTTGAAGGTCTGAAACATACCTCTTTGCATTGGCCCCTCGCTCTGGTGGAAACAACTCAGATAAATACCCGCTAAAAGCATATCCTATCTTGTTATTGTAAGCTACTTGGTGCATGCCTCCGCTAATACCGCTGATATTCATGGTCTTGTTTTTTTCTACTAATAGAACTTCAACCTTAGTACCGTATGGCATTACAGCAAGTTTTTTACTGTTAAGATTGTTGTACTCTCTTAAAGACAATCCGCTAGCAGCAGTGACATATAAATGCCCTGTTACTTTTTCTGGAACACCTTCTGTGACAATTTCTGCTACTACAAGATTAGGGGTTGTCTGTTTTTTTTTATCTTCACAAGAGGTGAAAAGTGTGATCACGGCAAAAGCCGCGATGTTAAGAGCTGGGTTTTTCATACAAGTCGTTTTTAAGTTAAACGTAAAGATATCGATGCGTTTAAGATACTAAAGAGTGGTCCTTTTAAGTATATAGAACTAATTAGTGCCGGTATTTGTTGCGCTAGCATTCGTTTTAAAATTCAAGCTTCATTTGTACGTCGTATTTTTTTTCTTCTGAAACCTTCATTTTCTCCTTCTTTTCGTTATTCAATCCCGACAGGGAGATCCCTAGCAACCGTACCGAGTTTTTCATTTTTTCTTGGTATAATAATTCTGTAACGTGTTCCATCAATAAGGCTTTTGTAGCAACATAAAGGGGAAGTGTTTTACTGCGGGTTTGCAGCGTAAAATCACTGTACTTTATTTTTAATGTAATGGTTTTTCCAGCTACTTTGTTTTTTT
This sequence comes from Minisyncoccia bacterium, assembly GCA_047616265.1. GTDB lineage: Bacteria > Bacteroidota > Bacteroidia > Flavobacteriales > Flavobacteriaceae > Patiriisocius. The sequence goes on along the minus strand of JBLHII010000018.1, from coordinate 12,839 downwards.
TGAGACGTCGCTCCACCTCCTCTGCTATATACTCTAAGCGTTCTAACATATACAATTCACTTGAAATATTTTCGCCAAATGTGCGCTCTGCTGCTAATGATTTTCTAGTACGTTGTGGACTCACTTTACTATCGTGTATGCCGCGTACAATGTGAAAATAAAATGGCCCGCTTTTACCGAAGTTTTCTTCTAAAAACTCAAGTGATTTAGCCTTTAAATCAAACCCTGTATAGATGCCAAACCGATACATTTTTTCTTTCATCACCTTGCCTACTCCATAAAACTTTTTGATATCTAATGCCGCCACAAAATCTAAAACATCTTCAGGAGGCACTGTCTTCTGTCCATTAGGCTTATTGTAATCGCTAGCAATTTTGGCTACAAATTTATTGACAGAGATTCCGGCACTGGCATTTAAGCCTGTGCGCTCTTTTATCTTAGCGCGAATCTCCTGAGCAATTAATGATGCGCTAGGGTTCCCTTTTTTGTTTTGGGTAACATCAAGATAGGCTTCGTCTAGCGAAAGCGGCTCCACCAAATCTGTATATTCGAAGAATACAGCACGTACTTTATCTGAGATTTCTCGATACCGATCAAAATCTGATTTAACAAAAATTAGGTGTGGGCATAATTTAATTGCTAGGGCACCAGCCATTGCAGAACGTACCCCAAACTTTCTGGCCTCATAACTTGCTGCGCTTACTACGCCACGTTTCCCGCCTCCGCCTACGGCAATAGCTTTTCCTGCCAATGATGGGTCATCCAATTGCGCTACACTAGCGTAAAAGGCATCCATGTCTACATGAATAATCTTTCTCATATGAATTGGTGTGTCCATACCGTAAAGTTACTATCTTTAAATCACAATTATTATGAACTTTAACCAAATTACCTAGGCTTCTCAAAATGTTTCAAGAGCCATATATTTTAACAGATAACACCAAGAAAAATGCATAAAATCAAACCGATCTTTCCCTTTAAGTGAACACAAGCATGCAAGAAATAGAACGCAAATTCTTAGTTAAGAACAATGAGTACGTGGCACAGGCCACGGGTCAAAAAAGAATTGTTCAAGGGTTTCTAAGCACACATCCAGAGCGCACGGTTCGGGTCCGTATTAAAGGTGATCAAGGCTTTTTAACCATTAAAGGGCTGTCTAATGAAACCGGCACCACTCGCTTTGAATGGGAAAAAGAGGTTCCGCTTCTAGAAGCTGAAGCGCTTCTAGGACTCTGTGAACATACCATTATTGACAAAACTCGGTATGATATCCCTATAGGGAAGCATCTTTTTGAAGTAGATGTTTTTGCGGGAAATAATGCAGGATTGATCGTTGCTGAAGTAGAACTATCCTCTGAAGAAGAGCACTATAAAGCTCCTTCTTGGCTTGGAAAAGAGGTGACAGGTGATATAAAATATTATAATTCGCAATTAAGCCAACAACCTTACAAAGAGTGGTAACCCCTTTTTTTAAGGAAGCATCTACATAAAACATCATAGCTAGAGCTACTAAGAGTTCCTTTTTAAAGTGTCAATTATTTCACTAATAACATCTTGATCACTAGTGCCTTCTATGCCCTCTAGAAATAAACCTGTTGTAGCTTTCTCTGCAGGCATTCCTTTTGAAATAGCAGAAAAATGAATCATCTTAAATCCAGCTTCTTTAAATGCAAGTACATTTGATAGGTTAATGCCGCTTCCAGGCATAATCTGTATGGTATCTGAACTGTTTTTTAATTTTCTCAACACCTCAATACCATCAATAGCTTTGGCATGTTGACCAGAAGACAGAACTCTAGTGACCCCTATGTTTTGCAAACCCGCTAATGTTTCCGAAGGGTTGCTAACCTCATCAAAGGCTCTGTGAAAGGTAAATTCTAAACCCCCTGAAACTGCTATAAGTTCTTGGGTTGCTTTGACATTTAATTCATTCTGCGCGTTGAGTACGCCGCTCACGATACCTGAACAGCCAATTTTAGCACAATAGGCAATGTCTCTTTTCATGACATCAAGCTCTTCATGGGAGTAGATAAAGTCTCCAGCCCTTGGGCGAATGAGCACATGCACGTCAATATTAAGTTCTTTAATTACCTTCTCGATACATCCATAAGAAGGTGTTAAGCCACCCACACTTAATTGTGTGCACAGTTCTATTCTATGGGCACCTGCCTTTTGGGCAGCTTGGGCAGAAGCAAAAGAATTGGCACAGATTTCTATAATCATTTTACTGGTTATATTGTTTTTAACAAAACTACTATAATTTAAACGCTTTTTATATCCATTGAAATAACTTTCCTGGTAAGGGTCTCACCAGGCCTTTCATTTCTAATTGTAACAAAAGTTGGGCAACCTTATAGGTGGGCATTGAACATCCAATCGCAATGGCGTCTAACAATGCTTTATCCTTGTCTTTAAGATACATGTAAAGCGTGTTTTCTTCTGGTTGGAGCTCCACAAATAACTGGGCTTGCTGCGCTGGCTTTTGAAGCCCATCCAGCTCCCACCCTAAGGTATAAATAAGGTCTGCAGCACTGGTTATGATACTCGCTTGGTGTGTTTTTATGAGCATGTTACATCCTGCGCTTTGAGTGTCTGTCGCTCTGCCGGGCACAGCAAAAACGTCTCTCCCGTAACTATTAGCGATATCTGCAGTGACCAAACTCCCTCCTTTTTCGGCAGATTCAATGACTATCGTGGCCTCGCTCATGCCGGCAATAATTCGATTGCGTTTTAGAAAGTTGTTTCGATCAAACCGATCGCTGCTCCAAAACTCACTAATAAAACCCCCGTTTTCTAGTACGCGAGTCCTGTATTTTTTATGTGCTTTAGGATATATTTGGTTCATGCCATGGGCCAAACACGCAATGTTTTGTAGCCCATGTGCCAAGGCTGCTTTATGTGCACAAATATCAATACCATAAGCAAAGCCTGAAACAATTACTGGATTTATTGGGGCGAGTTCTGCCACCAGCCTTTCACAAAATGCAACTCCGTAGCTAGTGATTTTTCTAGTACCCACGATGCTGAGTATTTTTTTATTGGCCAAGTCTATATTCCCATCTTGAAAAAATAAAATAGGACCATCCAAACAATGTTTTAATTTCTCTGGGTATGTAGCGTCTTTAAAATAACTGTAGGTTATGTTTTGAGACTCCATAAACGCTAACTCTGCAATGGCCAAGTCTAGCAAAAGTGTTTCTTGTAGTTCTTTGATTTTGAACCTTCCAATACCATGTATTTTAAGAAGATTTGTTGGTTTTTCTTTAAAGATCCCTTCAGCAGAGCCTACATGGTGTAGTAATTTTTTAGCAGATGTGTCACCTAAATTAGGTGTGCGCTGTAGTGCTAATGTATAGAGTAATTCCGTTTTAGAAAGCATGGTGTCAAATTATTAGAAAATAATTTCTAGAGCTATGCTAATCCTAGGGAGAGGCACCAAGGTACACATTTTTTAGGTTGTTAATAAGTTGCTATCTGCAGAAAAGAAAGAAAAGAAAAAAAAACTATATTTGTTTTATGCAATTGTCCCCTTACATAAAAGACTTACTATACCGTTATGAGTGCGTTATCATACCTGGCTTTGGTGCCTTTTTGGCAAATTACACGTCAGCTACTGTAGATGCTAGCTCTAGCACATTCTATCCTCCGGGAAAAACCATTTCTTTTAATAAACAATTGCAAACTAATGATGGCTTATTGGCTAACTACGTTGCCTCGGTAGAGGGAACTTCGTATGAGCTCGCGCTACAAAAAATAAGAAGCTTTGCCGGTGCTTTGACACTTCAATTATCTGAAGGGGCTACCGTAACACTTGATAATATCGGCGATTTTTATTTAAACAGAGAAAATAAAGTTCAATTTTTACCTTCTGGAAAAGAAAATTTTAACAGTGCTTCTTTTGGTTTAACAACCTTTATTTCTTCTGAAATACTAAGAGACATTCAACAAAAAGAGCTTGTTGTTGAAGAGGAGGATATTACCTTGCTATTTGCTCCAAGAAAACGCACGGCACCCTATCTTAAATATGCCGCCATAGGCCTTATTGCCCTAGCTGTTTCTGGATTAGGAGGCATGAAGCTATACGAAGGGTCTGTACAGGAACATAATTTTGCGCAAAAACAAAAAGCCAATAGCAAGCTTGAAAAAGAAATTCAACAAGCTACATTTAGCATTGCCAGCCCGCTTCCAGTTTTAGAGCTTTCAGTAACGAAACAAACAGGGAAATACCATATTGTTGCTGGTGCTTTTAGAGTCAAAGAAAATGCACATAGAAAAGCAACACAATTACACGAAAAAGGATTTGCCGCTACTACTATTAGTGCAAATAAATATGGGTTACACCAGGTATTGTATGCTAGTTTTAAGAACAGGTTAGACGCACTTAAAAATCTTCGCACCATCAAACGTACCGAAAATAACGATGCTTGGTTATTAGTCAAGGAACTGGGGATTCAGTAAGTAGTCCTTTAGGCGCTATTAATTTGTCTTAATTCTCAATAATACATTCCATTGTAGGCTTTTCATTATATCTTTGCTCAAAACATTGATCATGGAAGCTAAAACCCCTGCAGATTCTTTTACCATTATTACCGATTTAGTGCTCCCAAGCGAAACCAATCCTATTGGCAACATGTTTGGAGGTGAACTCTTAGCGCGCATGGATCGCGCAGCTAGTATTGCCGCTAGAAGACACAGCCGTAGAATTGTGGTAACCGCATCAGTGAACCATGTTGCCTTCAATAAAATGATTCCTTTGGGAAGCGTGGTTACAGTAGAGGCAAAGGTATCTAGGGCCTTTAAAAGTTCTATGGAGGTGTTTATGGATGTGTGGATAGAAGACAGAGAAAGTGGTATACGAAGTAAAGCCAATGAAGGCATCTATACCTTTGTCGCTGTTAATGAGATGGGAAACCCAATGCCGGTCCCGCCCCTTAGACCAGAAAGCAAGATTGAAAAAGAAAGGTTTGATGCTGCATTGCGAAGAAAACAATTAAGTTTACTGTTGGCCGGAAAAATAACCCCAGAAGATGCTACAGAACTAAAAGCATTATTTGAATAGGCATTACATTCTATAAATCCAGTCTGCTGGATTCATTTCTGTATCATTTTTGTAAACCATAAACTTAATTACGGTTTCGCCTGTAATTGGATGTGTAAATACTCCGCCTATTGGATCTTTCGTGTTTACCTTATCTCCCTTTTTTACGCGTATAGTTGCCAAATTATAATAGATCGTTATATAATCTCCATGCTGTATCATGACCGCCTTATTTGCATTTTTTAACTGCTGTATTTGTAAGACCTCCCCATTAAAAACAGCACGTGCTTGAGCATTTTTGCTAGTAGCAATTTCTACACCATGAAAAGTCTGGGTTACGTTTGGAAACTGTGGATGTTGCCGCGTTCCGTATTTATTAATGACCAGCCCCTCTTTTACGGGCCAAATTAATTTTCCTTTATTATTTTTAAAGTCTTTTGCTATGGCAGCAGCCTCTGGGGTTAATGCAAACTTTGTAGTGGATGCCGCGGCTTCTTCCGTGACATTTTTTCTCGCTTTTTTATTTGCTGCAGCAATGGCATCCCGAATTAACTTTTTTATTTGCCCATTTATTCTATCTGCATCCCGTTGTTTGCCCCTTATTTGTTTGGTGAATGTACTTTCTTCTTTTTTTAAGGATACAATGAGTGTTTCTTGTTGTTGCTTCTCTTCCTTAAGTTGAGTTTTAGCTATGGTGTTTTCTGAAATAAGCACATCTTTTTGCTTGCGCTGTGTAATCAAGCTTTGATTTAATTGTTGCAGCGATTCTGTCTTTGTTTTAATGTTTTCTCCTTGTTTTTTTCTGTGGTTAGCATATTGTTTCATGTACTGTACCCGTTTATATGCCTGTAAAAAACCCTCACTAGAGAGTAGAAATAAAACCCTGCTTTGTTGTGATTTGCTTTTGTATGATTTCTGGACCATAGCAGCATAATCGTCTTTTAATTTTTGGAGTTCGTTTCTCAACAATGAAATTTGAGAAAGGTTTTCATTAATTTTACGTGTTAGAAAATTAGCCTGTTGATTGGTTACACGTATTAAATTTTCTTGCGCTCTAATGCGTTGATTAATGTCTTCAACTTCGGAAAGAACTGTTTTTTTTACCCCTCGCGTTTTAAACAATAGGGTATTTATTTTCTTGATATCATTTAAGATATTTCTGCGTTGCTCTTCTAATTGCTGTTGCTTATTAGGTTGTGCAAAAGCGCTTAAGTTTCCGAAGAACAAGACCGTTAAAATTAGTATGTAAACGTGTTTTTTCATTTATTTAAAAGTGCTCTGGGTGTACCCTTTTGGAATCGTAAACGGAAAACTCATCGAAACATTGAGGTCTATCTTTTTAAATTTTATGGCAATGCTTGTTTCTTCTAAAACATCAAGGGCTTGAATGCCTATTTGTGTTGGGTAAAAACTCCCTTCTATTTTTTGGTAAGGCCCGTATTGAACCATAAGATTTCTTTGGGCATCTGGTTGTGAAATTTGTGCCTGATAGACCATAAAGTTATCTGGATTTAACAATATAGACAACAGATAATTAGCCTCCTGTTTAATAGGCGCTACACGATATTTATTGTCCTTTAACGCTGTGCTCACTGATTTGGGTTTTAAATTAAACATGACCTGCCCTAATAACAAAGATTGTACTTGTTCAAAATTAATTTGTGTGCCAAGCAAGTCACTAATCAAACTAAAATCACCTGCAAAATAAGAATTACTTAGGGTTTCATAAAGCTGAACTTGATCTGGCGTTATTAAAACCTTTGCAAGTGTAATTCCCAAAACGGAAGCTTTAATCCATATAATTTTATCTTTCTCTACCCTAAGGCTCGTTGTAATACTTTGAGACTGTTCTGGGTCCTCATACCTAACCTGCATGCGTGCTGCCAGAGTCTTAAAGTCCTGATCTGCTGCTTTGTGTGCCTTTAAAATAACGTTAGCACTTAGTGCTGCATTTGCAGTAACAGAGCCTTTAATGTCTTTGGTTGCTCCACAGCCTACAAACAGGTATAAAAGTGCTGCAGCAGCAAGATATTTTAGTTTCATAATACTAATTTGAAATTTGTATAGCCCTCGCTTTTGTGGCATACTTTGCTGCTTTTGTAACATCCCCTTTGCCTGTATACGCTATGCGTAATTGCTCGTAAAAATCTTTTTCTAATTGGGCGTCATCTAGCAAGTAATCTATCCCCGTTTCTAAGACTGTAATAGCAGTTTTAAAATGTTGAAGTGTGTTGTTTGCAATCCCATTTAACAAATACAATAGTGGCTGTGCTGGAAAAATCTCTAGAGACCTTTCGCTTAGTTTTTTTGCCTCTTCAAACCTATTGAAGTCTATTTGTAATAAAATAGTATTTTTTAATAAGCTGAAGTTATCTGAATCGCCTGTAATCCCTTTTTCATAAAAACTAAGGGCAGTTTCTTTGTTGCCTTTAGAAACATAGTAATCTCCAATTTTCTGAAATACCTGACCGTTATTCTCTTCAGAAAACACCTGAGCGACACCTTCAAGGTCTGCTTCGTATTGTGGGTTTGTATTTACAAATTTTAAAAAATCTCCCAATACTCTGTACTGGCTTTCCTTTTCTATCACGCTAGATCTAAATACTTTTTTCATAGACGCTATGGCGTCTTTTATAGTACCGTCCTCCAGATAAAACTTATACAAAGCCAAATGCACTAGTTCACTTTTTGGAGTATTCTTTAGCAGTTCTTTGGCGGTTTCGAATGCCTTTTTTGTATTACCCTCTTCGCTATATAAATAAATAAGGGAAAGGTATTCACGCTCATTGGCAGGGTTCTTAACCCCCTTTTTTTCTGCGTTACTAATAGCACCTGAACTATTACCCGTTACATTATAAATTTGCGTGCGCAACGTGTTTCGGTAGCTGCTTTCACCCCAAGAAGCGTCTAGCTCGTCTAGCAGTACGAGTGCCTTTTCATACTGTTTGGTGCGATGGTATAAGTTGGCTAAGTCTTCTTTATAATCTTCATCAATGACGCTTAGTTTTTTTACCAAGGGAATGGCCTTATCATACTCTCTTTTTAGATAATATAGGTCATACAAGGTTTCTAAAACATCGATATTTCCTGGCTGCTGCCTTAGCACCTTGTTTAGGTTTAATTCTGCTTCGTTGTATTGATTTAGTTTTATTTGATTTTTGGCAAACTCATAAAACACAATAGCATCTGCCTCGAGGTTTCCTTCGCTGGCTTTCTGTGCTTTTTCTAAAGCTAGAATAGCAAGTTCATAGTTCTCGATAGTTTTTTGTTTTAACGCCTCATAAAAATTTTCTTGGAAGGCATCAGTAACGTTTTCTGGGCCGTCTGTGGGCTCGCCTCCATCAGCCTGAGCAAGAAGTGCCTTTGGCAAGAGAAGCCCCCCTAGGAGCAATAAAAATGGTAGTATGTGTTTTAAATCCAAGTTTAAATTATTTATTCGAGCGTCTCCCTGCTCATTACTTTATTTTAATTGAGAGTAATCACCAATACTTATATTGGTAAACGACCCATTAAAATGCGCGTGATTGCCAATCATAGCCTTGTCTAGTGTGGCGTTTTCAACAACGGTATGTGTTTGAATAATACTATTTTTAATCATGCTGTTCTCAACTACTGAACCCTTTCCTATAGACACAAAAGGACCTATAGTACTATTTTTAAGCACCACATCATCCCCAATAAAGCAAGGTTCAATAATGGTTGCATTTTCTAGGTGTACATTTTCTGAAATAAGCGGGCAGTTGTCCTCCTTTAAAAACCCTAACATACGACGGTTGGTCTCTACTGTTATTTCTTTGTTTCCGCAGTCCATCCATTCTGCTACAGCTCCAGACTTAAAGACATTACCCTGTTCCATCATTCTTTTTATACCATCATTAATTTGGTATTCTCCACCATTAATAATGTTGTTATCCAGCACATACTGAAGCTCACTTTTAAGTACCGCAACATCTTTGAAATAGTAAATGCCAATCACCGCTTGATCGCTTACAAAAGTGTCTGGTTTTTCTACGAGCTCAACAATTTCTTGTTTATCGTTTAAATTTACAACTCCATAGGCTTCTGGATTATCTACTTTTTTAGTCCAAATTACCGCATCTGCTTCTTTGTCTAAATCAAAATCAGCCCTAATTAAGGTATCTGCATATGCAATTACCGCTGGACCGCTTAAAGATGGTGCTGCGCACATAATAGCGTGACCTGTTCCTTTTGGGTCTAGTTGTCGATATATACTGGGTTTAGCACCAAGACTTAGTGCTAGCTCTTTTAGACTTGCTACCACATCCTCTCCAAACCAAGCAGGGTCTCCAAGAATAAAAGCAATCTCTTCTATCTCTGTGTTTAATACCCCCGCTATATCCGCTACCAAACGGTGTACGATAGGCTTTCCTGCAACAGGAATTAGAGGTTTTGGCACGGTTAAACTATGTGGGCGAAGGCGGCTTCCGCGACCTGCCATTGGAACTATTATTTTCATCTATGTTTTTATTTTTCATTCCGTTAATGCCGAAACCTACATGCTTTATTACCTTTTTTATTTTACTCCGGTACTCCCAAACCCTCCTTCACCACGACTGGTGTCGCTCAAGATGCTTACTTCGTCCCAGACGGCACGTTCGTGTTTCGTCAAGACTAATTGAGCAATGCGCTCACCATTTTCTACTGTAAAATCTTCGGTGCTTAAGTTCACTAAGATAACGCCAAGTTCCCCACGATAATCTGCATCAATGGTTCCTGGGCTATTTAATACTGTAATTCCTTTTTTTGCCGCCAAGCCACTTCTAGGCCTCACTTGCGCTTCAGTCCCTATAGGGAGTTCTATAAACAATCCGGTTTTTATAATGGCGCGGTCCATTGGTTTTAGAGTTATAGCTTCTGAAATATGCGCTCTAATATCCATCCCTGCACTTGCTATAGTTTCATAGCTTGGCAACGGGTGGGTTGATTTATTAATGATTTTTACTGTCATTCTTTTTTATTCGTTTCGTATTTGTCAGCGCCTTAGCCGCTTTTCAAAGAGAGAATAGCTAGGGTAAGAGAGCACACTATTTTTTAATAATCCCTTGTATTTCCTGGCGCTCTAAAAAGAACACCATAAACAAAAATACCAATAATAATACAGTTCCAATCCATAGATTACGGTCAAAAGCATAGAAAGAGATTCCTGCAAAAAGGATGGCAATCCCAAGATACGCTCCAATGCGTTTAACGTCATATGGAACCTTGTAATATTTCTGCCCTAAAAGATAGGAGATACACATCATGGCGCCATAAGCAGCAAGGGTTGCAATGGCGGCCCCCATATAACTTATCTTAGGAATTAACACAAAATTTAAACCTATCGTGATCCCTGCGCCCATTACCGAAATATAGGCCCCATACTTTGTGCGGTCTGTCACTTTATACCAAACAGATAAATTGTGGTATATCCCTAAACATAAATTAGCTAATAGAATAATTGGGACGATAGAGAGGGCCACCCAATACGCTTCATGTTTAATTAATACTGTTTTAAAAAAATCAATATATACAATGACAAACAATAGTAGCACACTGCCGCAAATTGCAAAGTATTTGGTGATGGTCGCATACATATTTTTGGCATTTGCTTCTTTGGCGTGGTTAAAGAAAAAAGGTTCTATGCCCAGCCTAAAAGCTGTAGCAAACAAGGTCATAAAAACGCCTAGCTTGTAACAGGCTGCATACACGCCTACTTCACTGGCTGCAATATCTGATGGCAATAAATAAGTAAGTAAAATTTTATCAAAGGCTTCATTGATAGAAAAGGCAATGCCCGCAATGAGCACCGGAAATGAATACCTAAGCATCTGCTTCCAGATAGAAACATTGAAATGAAATCCAATGTTAAAATACAAAGGAGCTAATAAAAGTAAGGTGATTCCGCTAGCAATAACATTCGCTACAAATACATACAAGACCTTATTATCTTCTGTATACATTCCCTGTAATATACTATCAGGATTCCTGTCAACTAGCCCAGGAAGGGCTAAGAAAAAAAACAAATTACACCCTAGGTTGATACATACGTTGATGCTTTTTATTAGAGCATACTTCATGGGTTTTTCATTAGCTCTAAACCACACAAAAGGTACAATAACCAGGGCATCTAGCAATAAAATAAGCAATGCATAGGTTACAAATTGCATGTCAAAATCAATGAGTTTAGCAAGCTGCTCTCGAAACAAAAAGGCAACGATAAAAAAGGAAAGTGAAGAAATAGAAACAGACACTAGCGCGGTAGACTGTACGGTTTTCTTTTGGGCTGGTTCTTTATTAATAAACCTAAAAAAAGCAGTCTCCATACCATAACTTAACAAGACATTCCCTAAAATGATATAAGACATCAAGGTGGCATAGACTCCAAAGTCTGAAGGGGCTAACACGCTTGTGTACAATGGGACTAATACAATAGCCAGGGCGCGCGGCAATACCGTTGCCAAACCATAGATAAAGGTTTGTTTAAATAGTTTTTTAAAGATGCTCAAAGCCTCAAATGTTTGGGTTGTTAAAGGTAGCCAAATTAATTCTTGTTCTTTGAAGACTCATGAGTGGTGAGCAATAATATTAGCTAATAGCTTGATTCTTTATTTTATGAATGTAAAAAGTCTGTTGCGTTTTCACGCAACAGACTTTTTATAGGTACTCTGAATGGTGTTATTATCCTGCCAATGCTTCTGCACCACCAACAATCTCTAAAATTTCATTGGTGATTGCTGCTTGACGCGCTTTGTTATATTGTAACTTTAAGGCATCCCGCATCTCTGTAGCGTTGTCTGTTGCTTTGTGCATTGCCGTCATACGAGCACCGTGTTCACTAGCAACACTATCTCTAATGGCTTTAAACAACTGTGTTTTTAAACTCTTAGGAATTAACCCTTCTACAATTTCTGGCTTTGTTGGCTCAAAAATATAGTCGGCTGTCTTTATTGTTTCATTTACCGGAGGTGGTAGAATAGGCAAAAATTGCTCTCTCATTACCTCTTGTGTTGCTGCATTTTTGAAGTGATTGTATACCAATACAATTTTATCATAAGCACCTTCTTCGTATTTTTTCATTAGCATTTCTGCAATGTTTGAAGAAGCTTGAAAATTTAAATCATCAAAAATAGCTGCGTTAAACTCTATAACATTTCCATCTTTACTGATGATGTCATTTCCTTTTTTACCGATGGTAAGAAAATCAACCTGCTTTCCAGCATAGGTCTCTTGTCTTAAAGCTTTACTTGCTTTAATGATGTTGGTGTTAAAGGCTCCTGCCAATCCACGATTTGAAGTAATGGCAACAACCAGCACTTTATTTACGTCACGCTGTTCTGCGAAAGCACTACCACTATCTGCATCTAATGTAGCGCTTAAGTTTTGTAATAACTCAGTTAATTTTTCAGAATAAGGACGCATTGCCGTAATGGCATCCTGCGCTTTTTTCAACTTTGCAGCAGATACCATTTTCATAGCACTAGTGATCTGCATCGTTGATCCAACCGATGTTATTCTGTTTCTAATTTCTTTTAAGTTTGCCATTCTCTTTAGTTATTATTAATAACACTTAGGCTTAACATTCCTATGTCCCCTTTTATGAAGGGGATATAAGGAATATAAAAATTTATACTTTATATTTTGCAGATAAATCTGCAGCTACTGCTGTTAACGTGTCGATTACCTCGTCTGTTAACTTACCTGCCTTTAATGTGTCAAGCATACCTCTATGCTTTGCATTTAAAAGCTCTATATAATCTCTTTCAAACTCTTTTACTTTTGATACGGGTACATTACGTAACAA
>JBLHII010000017.1:0-18501 GCA_047616265.1 Minisyncoccia bacterium | reverse complement strand
CAATAGGGTTTTATTAACAAAAAAATTATCCATATACTATTAAACCACAACCCGCTTATATTCTGATAATTAGCCTTCCTTTGAGAAATAATTTAACTTTTTTAGAAATAATTGTTTGTGGGTTTTAAAATCTAACTTATATTTGCACTCGCTAACAAGGTTAGGGCGCATAGCTCAGTTGGTTCAGAGCACTTGGTTTACACCCAAGGGGTCGGGGGTTCGAATCCCTCTGCGCCCACATCGAACACAAATCCCGATAAAATCTATTTCTATCGGGATTTTTATTTTTATACTTTCTCCCTAGCTTTATCTTGATTATACTTAAAGAAAAAGATATCTTTCATAATGACTACCTCTCAAACAACCTCAGCTACAACAAAAGTACTTCCCCCTATATACACAAGGTCATCTGTATGTGCCATTTTTAATGCGGCGGTAAAAGCACTACGAACTGATGCATAAGAAGCTCCTATAAGGTTAAAATCTGTCGCTTTTTGTTTTAAGATAGCAACATGTAGAGCCCTTGGAATATTTGGAGCGCAAAAATAGTAGCTAGCACTATTTGGCAACAAAGGCAATATAACCTCTAAATCTTTATCTCCAACAACACCAAAAACAATATGCAATTTACGATAAGGTGTTTGCTTTAATTGTTGCATTGTCAGCATCAAACCCTCTTTATTATGAGCAGTATCACAAATCACAGTAGGAGATTGCTGTAGTATTTGCCACCTTCCTAAAAGGCCAGTATTAGCAACAACAGTGTTACATCCTTTTTCAAGATCTGTTTTTGAAATACTAAACCCCTTTGATGCAAGTATTTTTAATGCAACCAGCGCTGTGCGTTGGTTTTTTTTTTGGTAGTTCCCTTTTAAATCACAATCAAATAGAGAGACATTTTCTTCTTCTGAATAGATAATGGGTGCATTATTCTCTAAAGCAACTTGCTGGAAGACCTTTTTTGTGTCTGGATGCAACTCCCCAATCACAACGGGTATCTTTGATTTTATAATACCTGCTTTTTCTTTTGCAATTGCCTCTAGAGTAGTTCCCAAAAACTGCGTATGATCAAGGCCTATATTGGTAATAACACTAAGTTCTGGACTTATAATATTAGTGCTATCAAGCCTACCACCTAGACCTACTTCTATAATTGCTATATCAACCTGACTTTCAGCAAAATAATGAAAGGCCAACCCCACTGTCATTTCAAAAAAAGACAATTTGTTGTTTTTGAAAAAATCTTTATGTTTGACTACAAAAGAGGACACTTTTCTCTTTGGAATCATCATCCCATTAATTTTTATACGCTCTCTAAAATCTTTTAAATGTGGAGAAGTATACAGGCCTACTTTATACCCTGCTTCTTGTAACACAGAGGCCATCATATGGCTGGTAGACCCTTTACCATTAGTTCCAGCTACATGAATGCTCTTAAATTCATGTTGTGGATTTCCTAGATAATCTGCTAGCAACAATGTGTTACTTAAATCTATCTTATACGCAGCCTTCCCGACATGTTGATACATGGGGAGCTGTTTAAAAAGCCACGCTATTGTCTCTTGATAAGTAATATCTTATTTTTTTATGAGTTTCTGAATAGTGCGAACACCCTCTATATCTAACACTACATAATACAACCCCATGGGGAGTTCAGAAAGATTTAATGTAGCTTTATTTACAATGGTTTGAACCGCTTTTTGCAAAACGTTTCTCCCTAATGCATCATACAAGGCAACACCTATAACATCTACTTCATTTTCAAATGAAATTACAACGATATCATTTGTAGGATTAGGGTATAATGCTACCGTATTTCCGAGGCTACTATTCGCTGTATCTAAAATGTCTTCTGCTATATTTATTTTATAGCTTGAACGTCCGTATGTTGCAACATATAAATACTCGCTCGCTTCATGAATATGCATATCTGTAACAGGCACTGAAGGCAAATTTGGCGCCAAAACATTCCAGGTATCCCCATCATTAGCGGAAGCAACTACCCCAACATCTGTGGCAACAAATAAATTACCATAGCTGTCTTTTACAATGTCATTGATAGGAATGTCTGGAATTCCTACCGAAATATCCTCCCAACTCAAACCACTATTTTCGCTTTTATATACATGACCTTCATTGTCTCCAAATCGATATCCAGAATAGGTTACGTAAACAGCATCAACATTTTCAGGGTCTGCCAAAACACTTGTAACCCAACGATTTGGGAGAGCTACTGATATGTTGTTCCAGTTTACGCCTGCGTTTGCGGTAGTCCAAACATTTCCGTCATCTGTACCTACATAAATCACATTACTGTCTAGTGTGGAGACACTAATGCTAATAATGGTACCAAAGGTTAAATTACCAGTATACGGCCCATCTGTTAAATCTGGACTTATAGCCGTCCAGCTTCCTGCAGCATTGGTTGATTTATATAAGCGATTTGCTCCATAATACAGTGTTTGAGAATCTGATGGATCTAAAACAATAGGGGTGTCCCAGTTTTTTCGATCTCCATTAGCAATGCCATTGGTTGCACCAGAGAAAGAAGCTCCATTATTAATAGACTTCCCTAAGTTACCTCGTTGAGACAAGGCATAAATCACATTTGTATTGCTAGGATCAACGAGAGGCTGAAACCCATCTCCACCAAAGATAGCGCTCCAATTATCGGTTTCTCCAGTTGTGGTGCGTATCGTGTTATTGTCTTGAGCACCGGCATATATCTTGTTGTTATCCTGGGCATCTACATGGAGACGATAGAGTTGCGTAATTGGTAAGGTAGAAAATTTTAAAGAGGAGTTCCCGCCATTTTCACTTTGGTATAAGCCTCCATCATTACCCAGCAATATAGTGTCTGGGTTGGTAGGTGAAAATGCCATAGCATGTTGATCTACATGTACATTTCCAAAAGAAGAACTCCAACTCGCTCCTCCATTAGTAGATTTTTGTACTTGAAAATCTACATTATAAATAATATTTTCATTGGTAGGGTCTATATAAATACCTCTAAACCACCAATGAAAACCAACATTTGTTAATTGGCTTGAGTTTCTATTTTCCCAGGAATCTCCTCCATCTTCAGAGCGATATACCCCTTGAATGTTGCCTGTTGCATCTGCATATCGTGTATACAAAACAGTAGGGTTAGACTGAGAAATAGCAATACTTATACGCCCTTTTTCACTCCCTAGTACAGGCAAACCGTTCGTCATTTCTGACCAAGTTGAGCCTCCGTCTAGAGAACGATACAATCCAGACTCCTCTCCACCGTAAATTCTATTAGTAGGGCTTCGTTCTCGCTGCCAAGCTGCTGCATAGATAATGTTTCCATCACTAGGGTGCATGGCCATGTCTATAATGCCAGTAACATCACTTATAAATAAAACCTGATTCCAAGATGCTCCTCCATCTGTTGTTTTATAAACGCCCCTATTAGGGTCATTTTTAAACAAAGGCCCCATTGCAGCGACAAAAACGGTATCATCGGTAGTAGGATCTATAAGTACTTTTCCAATACTACCTACATTTGGTAAGCCGCGAGACTCCCAATTCATTCCAGCATCTGTAGAACGGTATACGCCGTCTCCATCATAAGCTAACGAACCTCCACCTGCATTTACCTCACCAGTACCTACCCATATAGTATTTGGATTGTTTTTGGAAAGCTCCATATCTCCGATAGATAGCATTTCTTGATCATCAAAAATAGGATTGAATGTAGTACCGCCATCAATAGTTTTAAAAATACCTCCAGATGCAGCACCCACATAATAGGTGTTTGCATCATTTACAGGAATTTCTATATCGGTAACTCTGCCTCCAGTATTTAAAGGGCCAACAAATTCCCAAACTTCAGTCATTACCTGACGCTGTGCAAGGTTTTGTTTTTTCCATTGTACCGCTTCACGGTAGGCACTTTTTTTTAATTGGCCGCTAGGATAAGCACGTTGCATAAACATAAAGTCATGCGGTGTTGTTTCGTCACTCTCTATACAAGTGGTTTCTGAAACATGCGTACACGCAAAAAATAGTAGTGCTATAGCACTGAGAAATAGCTTTTTCATAGCGAAAAAATTTTACCATAAAGATACCGAAAAGTGCTGAGATATTTCAGAAGAAAATGGGGTCAAAAAAACATAAAAATAACCTGATTGAATGGTATCTAGCAGGTTATTCTGAAAGACTAAACCTATAAACTATTTTGCCTATTTGTTTGGTAGGTGCACTAAGGTCTGTGTTAAAACGAGTAGCGAGAGCGGCTCGTTTGGCAGGTTCTAACAAGCATCTCGTATTATTTGTAGTTCCTCTAACTCCTGATGTTGCGCGTATGACCCTACCTTCTCTATCTACTTCTATACTCACCACTACAGTTCCAGATTCATTACAGTCTTGTACAAACGTTTCTTTATTGAGTGCTTTTCGTCCTCCAAGCTGATAATTACCATCGCCATCAAGCCCTTTTCCCGTTCCGTAATACGCAAGCGCATTGGGCGCTGCGTCAATATCGCCTTTATCACCAACGCCAATGTTATTTCCCTCTCCTAATTTGGCAGCAGCATCGCTTTTAGGACCATTTATTAAATTTGATAAGACATCTATCGTACTTTTATCTGGGCTAGGTACTTGAATTGGAATGAATTCTTTAGGTATTTCTTTTATGGTGGTTTCCTTAACAGGAGGCTCTTCTTTGACAACAGGTTTTATTTCTTTTTTAATAACTGGAGCATCTTCAACATCCTGGGTTACTAGCGCTTCGCTTTCCTCTGGTTTAGATTCGATCACTGGAGGAGGTGTTGTTTGTTTTGGTGCAGATCTAAGCGTCTCTTTAGGGAGGGTAATACCACTACCTGTTTCTGTTGTTCCGAAATTAATAGCAATTCCATTCTCTGGAGGTGGGTCTAAATAGTCCATACCCACAAAAAACAACAGCAATATCAATAGTGAGTATATCGTCACTGTGATTGCCATGCTTTTCTTTTTATGTTTGGAATCTAGAATTCTCAAAATTTATATTTAATTAGGGCGCACCGCTAGCACTACCTTAAACTTGTTTTTATTAGCTATATCCATAACAAAAACAGCGTCTTCTATTGGAACTCCTTCTTCTGCCCTTAGTATTAGAGTAGGATTTATCTGTCCTGCCAATACACTCTTTAGCATCTTTTCTATAGTATATGCTGTTACACGTTCTTTATTGACAAAATAGGCGCCGTCTCTAGTAATACTAACACTTGCTTGTTGTACGTTCGTGCTTTTGCCATTTGCTTTAGGTAAAATTAAATCTAAAGCATCTGGTGTGATGGCTGGAGAGGTTAATAAAAAGAACACCAACAGCAGAAATACAATATCTGTCATGGAACTCATTGAAAAATCTGGACTTATCTTGTTTCTTCCGCGTAGGTTCATATTAAGCAGGTTCGTTTAAAAGGTCTAAAAAATCTACTGCAGTAGCTTCCATTTGATGCACTACTTTATCTGTTTGGACTACCAAATGATTATAAGCTATATAAGCTATAATACCAACAATTAACCCTGCCACAGTGGTTGTCATAGCGGTATAAATTCCTTCAGCTAAAAGCCCCATCTCTGCTTGACCGCTACTTGTTGCTAATTGATGAAAAGCTAATACCATACCAATTACAGTACCTAAAAAACCTATCATTGGAGCTACACCTGCAATAGTCGCTAAAACACTTACATTTTTCTCTAGCTTGTATACCTCTAGTCTTCCCGCATTTTCGATGGCAGTATTAATATCATCTAATGGGCTTCCTATGCGGCTAATTCCTTTTTCAGTTAATCTGGAGACAGGAGTGCTTTGCTTTACACAGAGCAATTTTGCAGCTTGTAAATTTCCAGAAGCAATAGTATCTCTAATTTGCTTTATAAAATTAATATCATATTTTGAGGCTGCTTTAATTGCGAACAAACGTTCAAAATAAACATATAAGGCAATAAAAAGCAAGAACGCTAAAATGCCAATAATGATCATACCACCTGTGCCACCATTTACAATAAGCTCCATGATGGATAATGTCTTTTCGGTTACTTCGGTTTCTATTTCTGCAGCACCTTGTGCAGTTTCCTGGATAAAAAAGTCTAGCATATACTTTGGAGTTTATAGATTGTTAACGAAAATTGAGTTTTAAAATTGTTTGTATGTGTGTTGTTTTTCAAACAAAAGGACAGCTATGACTACTATTTTTATTGGAAAGGAGAAACGAGTCTTAAAATTAAAGAGTATTATAAAAAGCTGTGATGCAGGAAAATTATTCGTTTTACGTTATGACCAAACACACTTAAATATAAATAAATTAGTGTATTTAATCGAATAAATACGCTTTACATCGATTATATGAATTTATTTATCTACATTTAGTCTCCCGAAACAATCAAATAGTAATACAAACTGCTGAAGCAGTTACGAACATCTTTACAGGTAAATGAAACATAAAGCAAGAGATTGAGACAGGATCTCCTCTAAAAAGAAACATTCACAGAAAAAAGAGTTAGTCCACTATAATTTTTTGTTTTCATAGAACTTTAAAAGAAGCATTTTAGAAAATGCTTCTTTTTTGTTTTATTAGTGACGAGTTTAAAAATCTATTCTTTTTTTTTAAAGCCCTGATGTTCCGCCAGTAAGCAATATAAAAGCAATAGAGCCAGAGACAAACCCAATAAAGGCTAACCAGGAGATTTTTTTAAGGTACCAAATAAAGTCAATTCGTTCCATACCCATTGCAGCTACACCTGCGGCTGAACCTATAATAAGCATGCTTCCTCCTGTACCTGCAGAGAATGCAATAAAGTGCCACAATAAGCTATCTGTTTCTGCCGTATACATTCCCATAGATGCCGCTACTAATGGAACATTGTCAATGATTGCAGACAAGACACCCAATAACATAACCACAACATCTTGTGAGGGTATTGCATCATTTAAAATTTCGGCTACGTAACGTAAGGTTCCAACTGGATCCCCATTTTCTGCCACACCATATACTAAACTTTCTAGACCAGCCACCGCCATTAATATTCCTAAGAAAAATAAAATACTTGAAATTTCAATACGAGATAATGCCTTATGTGCAGAGTATAAATGACGTCTTTCTTTGCTGAAATCCTCTTCAGGGTGAATGTATTCTGAAACTAACCAAACAACACCTAGAGCTAACATCATCCCTATATAAGGAGGTAAGTGAGTCAGGGTTTTAAAAATAGGTACTGAGACAATCATTCCTAGACCAAGAAATAACATTGTCTTACTACTTAACAATTGTCCTGCCTGAAAATCTTCATCAGCCTCAACGTGAATATCACCCTTAAAAGCGGGTAAATAAGAGGCTATGGAAAAAGGGATTATAAAACAAATAACAGAGGGTATCACTACATACTTAATAAGGCCCAAAGCAGTTACGTTTTTAGCAATCCACAACATCGTTGTGGTTACATCGCCAATAGGAGACCATGCTCCTCCAGCATTTGCGGCTATAACAACCATAGCTACAAACCATAACCGTTCTTCTCGTTGAATAATCAATTTACGCAACAGGGTAACTAATACAATAGTAGCAGTTAGGTTGTCAATAATAGCAGAAAGGATGAACGCTAAAATTCCAATAATCCACAACAAACGCTTTTTACTTTTAGTTCGTACCGCGCCTTTTAAAATTTCAAAACCACGATGAAGATCTATAATCTCAACAATGGTCATTGCTCCAATCAAGAAAATTAAGATTTCTGCTGTTTTCCCTAAATGATGTAATAATGCATTTTCAAAACCATGTTCTGCTTCTTCTCCTCCTGTGGCAAAATTAAACGCAGTGTCATAGGTGTCAATAACATCAAGCAGACCTGCATGAAAGCCAACTGCTAATACACCCCAAATAAGTGCAGCCATTAAAAGCGCAGGGACTGTTTTATCTAATTTTAAAGGATGTTCTAGGGTTATTGATAAATAACCAATTACAAATATTAAAATAATGATCGACTCCATAAATATAGTACAGTATAATAATTAAACTAATTGTTTTAAAGCAATTTCAAAAGCAGTTTTACTAATGTTTGTTTTGCTAGCACTGGTATTATAGGTATCCTGAATGGCTTTTTTAATGGTTAACGAAGTATCACTAAAAATAGCCTCATCAGTCATTTGTACTTTTCGTTCCATAAAATATGCAAACACACGTGCCATACCACAATTACTAATAAAGTCTGGCACTAAAGAAACGCGTTCATCAGTATATTCCATAATACTTCCAAAGAAAATTTCTTTATCCGCAAATGGCACATTAGCACCACATGAAATCACTTCAAGACCGTTGTCTATCATGCTACTTATTTGTTCTTTAGTAATCAATCTAGAAGCTGCACAAGGCGCAAAAATATCACATTCTAAATCCCAAATTTTAGCATTCATTTCATCAAAAGAAAGCATATTTTCAGCCACCAGCGTGTTTCCATCTTTTTGATGGTAAAGGGATGTAATCTCTTCAAAAGTAAATCCATCTGGATTGATAACACCACCTACCCGATCAATAATCCCCACTACTTTAGCACCCATTTGCGCTAGGTAATATGCCGCGGCGGCACCTACATTTCCAAACCCTTGTACAATTGCTTTTTTACCTTTAACATCTCCTCCATAAATATCATAGTAATGTCGCACCGCCTCTGCAACACCAAAACCAGTTATCATATCTGCTATGGTATATTTTTTTGAAACATCTGGAGAATAGGTTGTGTTTTCAATAACTTTAATGACCCCTTGACGTAATTGACCTATTCGGTTTATTTTATCGGCTTCAGTGGGTGTAAAATGTCCATTAAAAACCCCCTCTTGAGGATGCCAGACACCACTTTGTTCTGTAATTGGAATCACTTCATGAATTTCATCTACGTTTAAATCACCCCCAGTACCATAGTATGATTTTAATAAGGGGGATACTGCTTTATACCATCGTTCTAGTACGCCTCTCTTACGAGGATCGTGAGGGTTAAAGTTAATACCAGACTTAGCACCGCCAATTGCAGGTCCGCTTACAGTAAACTTCACTTCCATGGTTTTGGCCAATGATAACACTTCGTTCTCATTTAAGCCAACACGCATTCTAGTTCCTCCTCCTGCAGCACCACCACGGAGTGAATTAATAACAGTCCAACCTTCTGCTTCTGTTTCAGAATCGTTCCAGTGAAAAACTATTTCTGGTTTCTTTTCTTCGTATTTTTTGAGTAAATTTTTCATCTTAAATGCTTTAACTTTATGTATTTGTGTGTATTTCTTTATTATTTTAATTTTCCTAATACTGCAAAAATGATAGGCTTTGCGACCTATGGTAGGGAATATAAAAAATATAAAGCATAGCTATAGCTGTGTCATGATGAAATATTTATAGGTTAAATAGACGTATTTAATTGAACTGTTATACTTGTAAAGGGACTGTTTTGTTTTTAAAACATCACAAATCAATACTACCTAGTTTATGCTTTGTAATATTATTACAAATATAAAAAATTGGAGAATGCTATATGTTTCTTTTATGTAAAATTTACAGAGAATTACAAACGAATTTAAAAATTAATTTTTAATTCCTAAATCAAATGTATACTCTTGTGTTAGAACACCCCCTGTTTTATGAATTTTGAGGAACTCTATATAAAAAACAAGAATCTTGTCTATAACCTGGCGCTACAATATGTTCAAAATATTGAAGAAGCAGAAGAGATCACTCAAGATGTTTTTTTAAAGGTTTATCAAAAAATAAACACATTTAAAGGAGCTGCTAAAATAGAAACCTGGCTCTATAGAGTTACTATAAACACGTCATTAGATGCCATTAAGGCAAAAAAAAGAAAAAAGCGGTTTGCCCTATTTAGCCATAATGAAAATGACCTTAACAACAGCACAGACTTTAATCATCCAGGAATTGCACTAGAAAACAAGGAAGCACTACAACTTCTCTTTAGCTTAATTAACACCTTGCCAGACGCACAAAAAACAGCCTTGATACTTGTGAAAATTGAAGGTAAAAGCATGGAAGAAGTTGCACAGATTTTAGACAAAACTCCAAAAGCTATTGAATCATTAGTGCAACGAGCCAAATATAAACTCAAAAAAAGTAAAACCCAAAACGAAGGATTATGACAACACTATCGTCAAAAGAACATATGAAAGACTCATTACATCTTTTAAGCACCATAGAACATGTATCCATAAACACGAATGTGTATCATGCCATTATAGAAAAAAGAGATACTACTAAACCTTTAATTTCGATGCAATGGCTTCGTAGCGCGGCAGCTATTTTTATATGTCTAATTGGTATAGAAGGCTATTTGCTTTCTAGTGAACCGAATCAAGAAATGAATGATTTTTCTGACCTTATTACTTTGACAAACAATACCTTATATCATGAGTAAAAATAAAATATATAGTGTTTTAATTATTGTGCTTTTACTTACAAATACAATATTGGTTGGCTTTATGGTTTTAAACCCAAAAAGACAAGTGAGAAAAGAAAATCAAAGTCCAAAAGAGGTTATTAATAAAATGTTACAATTTAATGAAGCTCAAAGGGCTCAATATAGTTCTTTAGTGATACTACATCGTAGTGCTGTTAGAGCAAAAGATGCTCAAATTCACGCCAACAAAAAAAACCTTTACAGCTTGTTGACTCGCGATGATTTAATAAAAAAACAAGAAGACTCTATTGTTAACCGTTTAGGAAACTTACAAAAAGAGATTGAAATTTTACATTTCAAACACTTTCAAGACATCAAAAAAATATGTGGTCCCGCGCAAGAGGACGCTTTTAACAAATTAGCGAAAACCCTGACCTCTCTTTTTAAACCACATGACAGGAAACCAAAAAAATAATATATGTATCTAAAAGGGCTCTGTAGCTGTTTTCTTTTCTTGTTGTATAGTTTTGGCGTAAATGCACAGAAGAATACTACAGAAATATCATTTCAACTTTTATATAATAAAACACCTCTGGAGCTTGGTCAATCCTACCCTATTTCAGGAAGAGATAGTCTCAAAATTGATTTTTTAAAATTTTACCTCTCAAACATTACTTTTTTTAAAGACGGAAACCAAATTGGGAAGTCTACAGAAAAATACCATTTAATAGATGCCCAAAATAGTAGTCTTTACAGAACTTCTTATACCGTAAAAAATAAAAAATTTGACACCATACGACTTACCATTGGTCTTGACACAAAAACACAGAAAAAAGGAATTCAAGGAGGTGTTTTAGATCCAACAAGCGGAATGTACTGGACCTGGCAAAATGGGTTTATCAATTTTAAAATAGAAGGGCGTTCGAAGCTGTGTAATACAAGAAAAAATAAATTTCAATTTCATGTTGGAGGGTTTCAAAAACCATATGAAACAACACAAGTATTAAACCTTGCATGCATAGCCTCTGAGTCCTTAACTATTGATATTGATGTAGCCTCTTTTTTTAACGTGGTCTCTCTTTCAGAAACCAACACCGTTATGAGCCCAAATAAAAATGCAGTCAGGGTGTCTAAGGTACTAGCAACATTGTTTTCGATCCATGAAAATTAAAAGAACAATTACTGGAGCTTTTATTGTGCTTACCGCTACATATTGTGGTGTAAAAAAGAACGTGTTAGAAACCCCTGAGTATTTTCCTGTACCACACTACAATTTTGATAACAACCCAACATCAAAGGCCAAAATAAAACTAGGAAATAATTTATTTTACGACCCTTTACTCTCTGCTAATAATAGTATTTCTTGCGCCTCCTGTCATTCTCCTCACGCTGCGTTTGCTCATACAGACCATGACCTAAGTCACGGAATTCACGACAGTATAGGCACTAGAAATGCACCGCCTCTGTTTAACTTAGCTTGGCAAGAACACTTTATGTGGGATGGTGCAATAGACAATCTTGATGCGCAAGCGCTTGCTCCAATAAGCCACGCAACAGAGATGGGAAGTTCTATTAATGAGATCGTAGGGAAATTAAAAAATCATCCAAAATATCCAGCTTTGTTTCAAGGCATTTACAAAGACACCCTTATTACTGGAGAACGCATCTTAAAAGTATTGGCGCAATTTCAAATATCGTTGATCTCTAATGATTCAAAATACGATGAGGTACAAAGGGGGATAGCTACTTTTACACAACAGGAGATACGCGGGTATAACATCTTCAATTCTAATTGCGCAAGCTGTCATGCAGAACCCCTTTTTTCTAACTATGGCTTTGCTAATAACGGTCTTACCATAGACAGCACATTAAAAGACATTGGAAGACAAAAAATAACTTCAAATTCCTCAGACAGCCTTCTTTTCAAAATACCAAGCTTACGAAACCTTGCCTATACATTTCCATATATGCATGATGGCCGTTTTAAAACCCTCCGAGAAGTCTTAAAACATTACACAGGAGAAATTCAAAAAAGCCCCAGCCTTCATATTGCTCTAAAGAATGGCATCACACTCACCAAAAACGAGCAAACAGATTTGATTTCTTTTTTAAGAACTCTAAATGACCGGCTTTTTATTACCACACAAAAACACCAAATAAACAGATCCTTTTTCATAGAAAACGAAGGAGGCTAGAAAAAATGTCGTCTAATAAAAAAAACAGATTCATGAAAAACTTAGTATTCTTCACAATAGCATTTGCATCATTTATTACAAACGCACAAGGACCCGCTATCACAAATTGGTTACAGAACACCACTGAAGTTGGTAGCTATTACACACAAGGAAATAGCACTGCGGTATCAAACAACATCTTGGTAAACTGCCAAGTGGTAGAATACAGTGACAATTGGGTATATGTTTCTACCAATGGAGTGCCGTCATACCCAACAGGTCCTTTTCTTGATGGAAACCCCTCTAATGCACAAAGTCAAGATGCTATCTATAGGTTTTTATTAGCTCCAGTAGAAAAAACAGGACCTAAAACAGAAACCAATGCAGGCAACATTGGGAACTTTATTAATGGAGTATCATTATTTGATTATAGAGACGGTGTGGCCTGGAACCCAAACACAAATTCTTTTTGTGGTGGACCTGGAAACCCACCATGTCCTGGAGGGCCATCGGCAGAACAAGACTGGAATAGAGATGCGGTTGTTTATGAATTAGGTGGGTTTGACTGCGCTAAAGGACATCCTGCAATGGGAAATTATCACCATCATCAAAATCCATCTGCTTTTAAATTAGACATCGAGGTCCTCTCAACTATTTGTAATTTATATGATGCAGATGGATTGTACACTATCAATCCAAACGAACACTCTCCCCTTATTGGTTATGCCAACGATGGGTTTCCTATTTACGGAGCCTACGGCTTTATCAATACAGATGGGTCAGGAGGAGTTACTAGAATCCTTTCTGGATATCAATTAAGAAACATTACAATACGCAATACACACGCAGACGGAAGTTCGGTAAGTTTGGGTGCACCAATTAACAACACCTATCCACTTGGTACTTTTAGAGAAGATTATCAATGGGTATCTCATCCTGGAGAGACACAGTATGTTGATGAACATAACGGCCGTTTTGCCGCAACACCAGAGTATCCAAATGGTACCTATGCATACTACGCAACTGTAAATGAAAATTACAACTCGGTATACCCGTATGTTATAGGGCCTACCTTCTTTGGAGATGTTACTAGTGGTCGCGTAGACAACATAGCAGAACCAACTACTGTTTTTGAAAACCCATTGGGGATAAGCGAAGTTGCTTTATCTAATGCAATTATTTCAATCTACCCAAACCCTGTAACAGATTTAGTGGCAATCCAAATAAATACCTTAGTTACTAAAAAAGTAACCTTAGAGTTATTAGACATGTCTGGAAAATTAATTCAAACCACTCAAATTAATGCAGGGGGAACTATTGCCTTTTTTGACATACAATCTTTATATGAAGGTATTTACTTGGTTAAAATAAAGAACGGAGATACCATAATTACTAAGCAAGTAATTGTTAAAAGAGATTAAGGCTTAAAATATTGAGGAAAACAGTCTTGGTGTAGCGCTAAGGCTGTTTTGTGTTAAACTAGGTTACGGATCGTTAGGTTCTATCTGCTCCCACATCTTTCCACTATTGAGTCTAAAAGTACCTACATAATCCCAAGTACATTCGTTTGGAGCAATAAGGGATAGCCATACATCTCCATTTTCCTTTCTGTATAAATAATAGATCTCACCCAATACAGGCTCAAAACTAAACTTAGCGTTATAAATTAAATTATTGTATTCAAATTGTTTCATCATCAAATCATATGCTGCTTTGAGGTCGTCAAATTGAGATTTAAACTGATGATTTACTTTGTGGATGTTGTTATTCTTCCAAGATGTAATATCTTCTGGAATAATAGCAGGAGCTCCCAAATTTGTTGCATACGGTGTTAAGGACGCACTATACTTTTGTGTTTCTTCATCAAAGACTACTTGGTCTGGTTTTTTTAAATTGGATGTAGGCATACTATAGACGTGAATTTCATCCAAAGATAGTTTGAAGAAATAGAATTAAATTAAGATTTTGAAAACTTTAAGAAATGAACCAAGAAAAATACTATCTAAAAACGCTAATTTTTAAAAATAATCCCGCTGCTATGATCTTGAGAAGCCCCTGTAACACTAGACAGACAATTTACTTCTCCACGTAGTTTTAACACCCCTAAGAGTGCAAAAAGAAGGGCTTCTTTAAAGTCTACCAGCAAAGAACTCGGGACAATAAGGGCAACTTTGGTCTGTTTTTTAATTTGTTCTAGTAGATACGTATTGTAGGCCCCTCCTCCAGTTACTAATACCGTGCTGCCTGGTGTAAACTGTCGTGCAATTTGACTTGAAAAATGTGCTATACATGTTCGTAACACATCTTGAGGACTTGCCATAGCAGCTTCCAAAATTGGTGTTATCGCTGTATGCACCCATTCCACCCCTAGTGACTTTGGAGGTTCTTTTTTATAGTACGGGAGGGCATTAAGCGCTGCTAGTATGGAAGGTAAAACAACTCCAGATCTTGCAAAATCACCTCCAGAATCATAGGGCATACCTAATTTTTCGGCATACTGATTCATGACGATGTTCACAGGACAAATATCATAGGCAGTAGAAACATCATCCTGTGTTTTAGAAACATTTGCAAAACCTCCAAGATTTAAGCAATAGCTATAGTGCGAAAAAAGCAAACGATCACCCAAAGGAACTAACGGTGCTCCTTGGCCCCCAAGCAACAGGTCCTGAACCCTAAAGTTACAGACTACAGTTTCATCAATAATTTCTGAAATCTCCTTCAAATTACCAATTTGGAGGGTAATACCGTTATGTGGCTGATGTAAAATAGTATGCCCATGACTACACACCGCATCAAGGTCTTTAATCTTGTTTTTTAGGATAAATGTTTTAATAACAGCTCCTAAGTATGTGGTGTATTCAATGTTTAATTGAGTGAGCATTTCAGAAGAAAGAGAAACCCCATTTTGCAATCTATTTTTCCAATGGTCTGAATATGGAATCGTTTCAGCTAATTCAATACGGTAGTATATTTTTTTATGAAAATCAAAAGAACAAACAGCCAAATCAATACCGTCAAGAGAGGTACCACTCATAACACCCAACACTTTATAGTTTTGCTTTATCATACCCTAAATATCATAAAAAAAAGGGAATAGCGCGCTACACAAATAAAAAGTTTATTTGACATCTGCGTATACTGCAAAATACTATGCACCACAGCCTAAATCATAATAATACAATATAATAATACCACTGTAAAAAAATATGCAATCAAATGACATTTAAATTAAACATATGACACCATTAGTGCTTTTGAAAATAATCATTTTAGCACTACCTTTGTCGAAGTATCATTTTATTTAATTATAAACAAAATAACTATGGATTTCAACCTATCTGAAGAACACTTAATGATACGCGATGCAGCTCGTGATTTCGCAAAACAGGAATTACTTCCAGGAGTTATAGCGCGTGACAACAAACAGGAATTCCCAACAGAACAGGTAAGGAAAATGGGAGAACTTGGCTTTTTGGGAATGATGGTTGATCCAAAATACGGTGGTGGAGGTATGGACACCCTTAGTTATGCTATTGTAGTGGAAGAATTAAGCAAGGTAGATGCTTCATCTTCTGTCATAGTTTCAGTTAACAACTCATTGGTTTGTTACGGAATTGAAAAATATGGAAGCGAAGAACAGAAACAAAAATATTTAACCAAATTGGCTACAGGTACATCTTTAGGTGCATTTTGCTTAAGTGAGCCAGAAGCAGGAAGTGATGCTACATCACAAAAAACTACTGCTATAGACAAAGGAGATCACTACATCTTAAATGGTACCAAAAATTGGATTACCAATGGTGGAAGCGCAGATTTCTATTTAGTAATAGCTCAAACAGATAGAGAGAAAGGACACCGCGGCATCAACGCCTTTATTGTTGAAAAAACATGGAATGGTTTTGAAATAGGTCCTAAAGAAGATAAACTAGGTATTAGAGGTAGTGACACCCATACTTTAAATTTTAACGATGTTAAAATACCTAAAGAAAATAGAATTGGGGAAGACGGGTTTGGTTTCAAATTTGCTATGAAAACACTATCTGGCGGCCGTATTGGGATTGCAGCACAGGCACTAGGAATTGCAGGAGGGGCTTATGAAATGGCACGTGATTATTCAAAAATAAGAAAGTCTTTCGGCACCGAAATATGCAATCATCAAGCCATTGCTTTTAAATTGGCAGATATGCACCTAGAAATTGAAGCAGCACGTTACTTAGTTTATAAATCTGCCTGGGATAAAGACAACGGAAACAATTACGACATGTCTAGCGCAATGGCAAAATTAAAAGCCAGCACTGTAGCCATGGAGGTGTCTGTAGAGGCTGTACAAATACACGGGGGTAATGGTTTTGTAAAAGAATACCACGTAGAACGGATGATGCGCGACGCTAAGATTACCCAGATATATGAGGGTACTAGTGAAATTCAAAAAATAGTTATTTCAAGAAGTTTGTTGAAAGACTAACATCACAAAGACTTTTAAATATAAAAACCCCTTCCTTTTTGGTTGGGGTTTTTATATGTAGCTATTTTTCTTTACTCCAATAATACGATGGTATTAAAAAGCAAACCCCGCCCTAAGAGACAGGGTTTTTAAAAGGTGTAAGGTTATGCTATTTTAAAAGAGCGCATGCTATTTTTTACGAATAAAAACAGTAACAGGTACTCCGTGAAAATCAAATTCCTTACGTAATTGGTTTTCTAAAAAACGCTTATAGGGTTCTTTCACATACTGAGGTAAGTTAGCAAAAAATGCGAAACTTGGCCAAGGTGTTGGTAATTGTGTAATGTATTTTATCTTAATATACTTTCCTTTGTATTGTGGTGGTGATGTATGTTGTATAATAGGCAACATAATATCATTCAAGGTACTTGTTTTAATCTTCTTCGTACGGTTTTGATATACTTGAACCGCAGTTTCTATTGCTTTATAAATACGCTGCTTGTTAAGCACAGACATAAAAACAATTGGCACATCTGTATAGGGTTCACATTGTTTCTTTATATACTTTTCAAAATCATTAGAGCTTTGATTGTCTTTTTCAATCAAATCCCACTTGTTAGCTAAAATTACAACCCCTTTATTATTTCTGTGCGCTAGCCAAAATATATTTTGTACTTGCCCATCAAAACCTCTAGATGCATCAAAGACTAAAATAATAACATCGCAATGTTCAATAGCACGCACACTTCGCATTACAGAATAAAACTCAAGGTCTTCTTTTACCTTACTCTTTTTACGAATACCTGCCGTATCGACAAGGTTAAACTCAAACCCAAAACGTTTGTATTTAGTATCTATACTGTCACGTGTTGTTCCTGCAATATCAGTTACAATATATCTGTTCTCACCAATTAATGAATTGATAAAGGAAGATTTACCTGCGTTAGGGCGACCAACTACAGCAAATCTTGGCAAGGTTTCTTCTTCTATATCTGCAGCATCTGGAAGTGCCTTTACTAAGTCATCTAGCAGATCTCCAGTTCCACCTCCATTGATACTTGAAATGGTATAAAAACGCTCAAAACCAAGAGAATAAAATTCTACAGCATCTTGAGCTCTTTTCGAGTTATCTACTTTGTTTACAGCAAGAAAAACGGGCTTTCTACTTTTTCTAAGTAATTGCGCTACATCTACATCCATTCCTGTAACACCACTTTCTACTTCTACCATGAAAACAATAGCATCTGCTTCATCAATAGCAAGTTCTACCTGCTTATCAATTTCAGATTCAAAAACATCATCACTCCCCAATACATATCCTCCTGTGTCGATAAGTGAAAATTCTTTTCCGTTCCAGTCACTCTTTCCGTAATGACGATCTCTAGTCACACCACTCACGGCGTCTACAATAGCCTCACGACGTTGTATTAATCTGTTAAAAAACGTAGACTTTCCAACATTGGGGCGTCCTACAAT
>JBLHII010000016.1:0-18995 GCA_047616265.1 Minisyncoccia bacterium | reverse complement strand
TTGGGCTATAGAATGTACTTAGGGAAAGGCGCCCACATTAAATCTTGTTTTCAAGCAAGGGAACAAATCTAAACTCACCGAATGTTTCTTTATTAAAAGCTGTTTCTGAAGTTCTGGTGTATACTGTCATTATTTGAGATGTTTCGCCTACTGGAATTACCAACTTCCCTCCTATTTTCAATTGTGCTAATAAAGGCTTTGGCACAAAAGGTGCACCAGCCGTTACAATAATACCGTCAAAAGGAGCCTCTTCTTCAAGACCAATATACCCATCACCAAATATGAGTTTTTTGGGATAATATCCTTCTTTATCTAAAAATAATTTAGTTTTTTTAAAGAGTTTATTTTGACGTTCAATACTAAACACTACAGCACCAATCTCAAGTAAAACAGCTGTTTGGTAGCCACTTCCAGTTCCAATTTCAAGAACTTTATCGCCTTTTGTTAAATCAAGAAGTTCTGTTTGCCTTGCAACGGTATAAGGCTGTGATATCGTTTGGTCTGCAGCTATAGGAAATGCTTTGTCTAGATACGCATGATCTACAAAACTACTATCCATAAACAAATGTCTAGGAATCGTGTTAATCGCTTGTAATACAGAAGGATTAGAGATGCCTTTTTTTTGTAGGATCTCCACCAATCTTTTTCGCATGCCTTTATGGGTGAATGTATCTTTCAACAGTGTGGTTTTAGCCCTTGCAAAATACTAAAAAGCACTTGATTTTTTTTAAATTTAAGAAGATATCGTGCTCAAAAAACATAGGTCTGTTTTCTATGAGTATACCTATCTTTACGCTATGGGAAATCATCCAGATTCTACTAGACTCAATAAAGCAATAAGCGATAGTGGCTATTGCTCAAGGCGCCAAGCAGACACGCTTATCGAACAAGGCCGTGTTACGCTAAATGGTGCTAGTGTAAGTCTTGGAGATCGTGCCATGCCTGGTGATGAAATTCACGTAGATAATCATTTAATCACAAAAAATAATACCTTAGTGTATATTGCATTAAATAAACCTGTTGATATTACCTGTACAACAGACCAACGGGTTGAAGGAAATGTGGTAGACTTTATTGGTCACAAGGAGCGTATTTTTCATGTAGGGCGTCTTGATAAACCAAGTGAAGGCTTACTAATTATGACCAACGATGGTGATATTGTAAATAAAATATTAAGAGCTGGGAACAAGCACGAAAAAGAATATATTGTTAGCACAGACAGACCTGTTACTGATGATTTTATACGCAGAATGAGCAGTGGAATACCATTGGCTGAACTAGAGACCACGACTAAAAATTGTCATGTCGAGCGCATAAGTAGATTTGTGTTTAAAATTATATTAATTCAAGGACTCAATCGTCAAATACGCAGAATGTGTGAGTACCTTGAGTATGAAGTACTTTCATTAAAACGCATTCGAATAATGAATATTGAACTAGGAAACTTAGCACTTGGAACCTGGCGTGATTTAACACAAGAAGAAGTAAGTATATTACAAGAGGCTGTTTCTGATTCAAATAATAGTTCATTTGCTGATCAAGCGCCTAAAGAAATTACTGTAACACAAAAAAAGACTCCTCCAGCACCTAAGCCCAGCTATATAGAAAAAGAAATTAGAACCAACGGAAGGCGTCGTAGAGGTAGAAATACATAACAGAACACGTTTATACTGTAACGAAAACGTACCCTACTCGATTTACCTCTCATTATAATTAAAGCACAAAAAAAGCCTTAAATAAATCCAAGGCTTTTTTTGTGCTTTAATGTTATATTATGCTAATACAGCTTGTACTTTATCTGCAGCCTCTTGAAATTCAATGGCGCTTTGAACATCTAAGCCACTATTATCAATCAACTCTTTAGCGATATCTGCATTGGTTCCTTGCAAGCGCACAATGATAGGCACACTAATGGTACCGATGTTCTTGTAAGCATCAACGATTCCTTGTGCAACGCGATCACAACGTACAATACCTCCGAAGATATTTACTAAAATTGCTTTTACTGCTGGATCTTTTAGAATAAGCTTAAAAGCAGCTTCAACACGTTCTGCATCTGCAGTACCTCCAACATCTAGGAAATTAGCTGGCTCACCACCTGCTTGCTTTATTAAATCCATAGTAGCCATTGCTAATCCTGCGCCATTAACCATGCAACCAACGTTTCCATCAAGATCAACATAATTTAAACCTACCGCTCTTGCTTCTACTTCTACAGGGTTTTCTTCACGCAAATCACGCATTGCTTCGTAGTCTTTATGACGGTACAAAGCATTATCATCAATACTTACTTTAGCATCAACAGCAATAATTTTATCATCGCTGGTTTTTAGTACTGGATTAATTTCAAACATAGAAGAATCACTAGACTCATAAGCTCTTACAAGCGCAGTAACAAACTTTGTCATTTCCTTGAAAGCCATACCGCTTAATCCAAGATTAAAAGCAATTTTTCTTGCCTGAAAAGGAAGTAACCCTGAAGCAGGGTCAATTTCTTCGTTAAAAATTAAATGTGGTGTTTCTTCGGCAACAGTTTCAATATCCATTCCACCTTCTGTAGAATACATAACCATATTTTTACCAGTTACACGGTTTAACAAAACACTTATATAATATTCTTCTGGCTCACTATCACCCGGGTAATAAACATCCTCAGCAACAAGTACTTGATGTACTTTTTTACCTTCTGCACTTGTTTGAGGTGTAATAAGGTTCATGCCAATAATATCATTCGCAATACTTCTTACTTCATCAAGGTTTTTGGCTAATTTTACTCCACCACCTTTACCACGTCCACCAGCGTGAACTTGGGCCTTAATAACGTGCCAGCCTGTTCCAGTATCTTCTGTTAATTTTTTAGCCGCAGCTACTGCCTCTTCAGGAGTGTGAGCAACGATACCACGTTGAATGGTAACGCCAAAACTACTTAATACTTCTTTTCCTTGATATTCGTGTAAATTCATATTTATGCCCGTGAAGACGGGTACCTATTTAATTACTAAAAATTTGGCAATGATACATTGCCTCAAAAGTGATGCAAAAATAATAAATGTTATCAGATTGCACTAATTTTTTAAAATGTGCTTGACTTATAAATTAGCATCCAAGTTGATGGGCTAAGCGCATCTAGTTTTGTGGTTTAGGCTTTACTGTTTTCTTAGGCATGGGCCCACGAAGATGAACAATTAGTCCGTTTAAAAAATTACGTAGGATCTGGTCACCACATTCAACATATTTTGGGTGGTTTTCGTTTCTAAACAAAGCCCCTAACTCACTCTTGGTAACATTAAAATCAACCAACTCCAATATCTTTACAATATCGTCATCGCGTAGTTTATGAGCTACACGTAATTTTTTAAAAATATCATTATTATTTAATGGCATCTGTTCTGTTTTTTTTCAAAGATACTAGTATCCTATGAGTTTTATTAATCTAGAAGGGCTTTTACAAGCAGCCGTTAAATAATAACTTTTTTATTATTGAGTACATTAAACTCCTCTATAATTTCAGTGACGATTTCTGCAGCGGGTTTAATGTCGTGAATTAAACCCGCTACTTGTCCAATTTCAAGTTCTCCGTCTTCTAAGTCGCCCTCAAACATCCCTCGCTTCGCTCTAGCTCTTCCTAATAATTTAATAAGTTGTTCTTTACTTGGGTTGGTCTTATAAAGTTCCATGACGTCATCAAAAAACTTATTCTTAAGCAAGCGTACAGGAGCTAGTTCTTTTAAAGTTAATTGAGTATCCCCTTCTTTTGCTTTAATTACTTCTTGTTTAAAGGCTGGATGTGCGCTACTTTCTTGGCTTGCAACAAACCTACTTCCTATCTGTACTGCATCTGCACCTAAAATCATTGCAGCCAACATCCCGCTTCCACTTGCAATACCTCCTGCGGCAATTAAAGGAATACTAATGTGCTCTTTGACCATGGGCAGTAAGGTAAAAGTTGTGGTTTCGTCTCGACCGTTATGTCCTCCTGCCTCAAAGCCTTCAGCAACAACAGCATCTACTCCTGCATCTTGAGCTTTTAATGCAAACTTCACACTACTCACAACATGCACTACGATGATGCCTTGTCCTTTTAAACGTGCGGTATAGGTCTTAGGGTTCCCTGCCGAAGTAAAAACAATAGAAACTTTTTCTTTGATAATGATTTCAATAATCTCTTCTATATTAGGATACAACATAGGTACATTCACTCCAAAAGGTTTTGAAGTAGCAGCCTTACATTTTAAAATATGTTCTCGTAACACATCAGGATACATAGATCCTGCACCAATAATACCAAGCCCACCTGCATTACTAACAGCACTTGCAAGTTTCCAACCGCTATTCCAAATCATTCCGGCTTGAATGAGCGGAAATTGGATTCCAAAAAGTTTTGTGATTCTATTTCCCACTATTTTTTTATCAGTTTAAAAGAATTTCTTGTTGCTCCTGATGCAATCGTTGCAATATAAAGTCCTGTAGCTACTCCTGAAATATTTAAGGTGTTTTGTTGTTGTGTGAGTTCAGAAGAGAACAGAAACTGACCAGTTATTGTAAAGACACTAACCTTCGCTTTATTTATAGTAGAAGGCATCTTAAAAGAAACGACATCTAAGGCTGGATTTGGATACATAGCAAATTGAATTTCTAAAAATTGATCTTCAATAGCTAGCAATTGAAGTGCCGTATAGGCAGCCTCAAAATTTGGAATTCCGTATCCCATAAAATCTGTTGGGTTTTCAAATAAATGAGCAGATTCTCTTACTATTTGCATTAATTGAGCATTGGTCGTTTGTGGGTTTGATTGCCATAAACAAGCAACAGCACCTGCCATGATGGGAGCGCTAAAAGAAGTACCACTATTAAAATCTACAGCTCCATTTTGATCTACTACAGCTGCAGAAACACCTTGCGCCATTACATCTGGTTTTCTAAGTCCTGAAGCGTTAGGACCAAAAGAGCTAAAACCGGCATATTCTCCTTGTTGATCTACAGCGCCGATACTAAGGCATCCTGGGGCATCTGCAGGGGTTGCAACAAATCCAAAAGATTGCCCATCATTTCCGGCAGAGGTTAATAACAACATTCCTTTATCAAAGGCATGATTTGCACCCCTTGCAGCAATGGTTGTAAAGCCGTCTAGGTCTTCATAAGAGTGCGTGTAGGCGGGGTTATCATAGTCCTGGTACCCCAGTGAAGTATTCACCACGCTAACCCCTAGGCTATCTGCACGTTCTAGAGCTTCTACCCACCAAGCCTCCTCAACTGGATTTTCTTGTGTTACATCTTCTGTAACATAGAGGTAAAAAGAAGCACCTGGTGCCGTACCAACAAATTCATCTTCTAAAAAACCTCCAATATCACTAAAGGTTTTTGACCCGTGAGAACTTGAAGTATCTGCAGTTTCTTCTCTGGTTATAAAATTATACGTTCCTAAAAGCCTTCCTTCGTCTCTCAGGGTTTCAAAAGCTGGATTTGTTAAAACTCCTGGAAATCCACTATCAAATACCGCTATATCAATACCAGCACCCGTAAAGTCTTGCTCATGTAAAAAATTTGCTGCAATCATTTCTACTTGATTGGAAGCTGCGCCATAATTATACACAATACGACTGGCTTGATTTTCTATAAAAAACTTATCCTCCATATCCCCACCAACAATAGGGCCCAGGTTTAAGCTCTTGTCTGCAAATTCAACGTGGTTCACAAAGGCTAACCCTTCAAGAGCCTCAAGATTTTGCAAATCTCCTCTAACATACACACAGTTCATCCACTTTGATTTGGCAAAAACGGTAATACCAAAGATGTTTTTGATAGCTGTTATATATGCTTCATTAACAGGCACATCTCGCGCATCAATAGGGGTGTTATGCAATCCCTTTCTATCTATTGCCTTTTGAGTTAAAATAGTTATAGGGTTTGCAAGAGCCGTTTCTATATTTTCTTTGTCTTCAAAAAAAACCAAGGCATCCTCTTGCGACTGCGCAGTAATAGTTTGAAAAAAGAAAAAAGCAAGAAGTAATACTGTTTTTTTCATAGCATGTTTTTTTATTTGACAGAATCAATTTCTAACCAAAAATAAGTCTTTTAAAAATACTCTATTGCCGTTTTACGAGATAACCCCGCTTCCCAGACATTCATCGTCATGGTACCAAGCAACAAATTGACCTGCAGTGATAGCAGACTGAGGGTTTTCAAAAATAACATACAACCCAAGAGCTGTTTGGTGTAGGGTTGCTTTCTCTAAGGTTTGTCGGTACCGTATCCGTGCCATTACCTCTAAGGTGTCACCAACTCCAATGGAAAGGTCTTCTCGTATCCAATGAATTTCATCTTGTTTTACAAACAAACCCTTACGATATAGCCCTGGATGGTTTTTACCTTGCCCTGTATAAATAACATTCTCATGGACATCGGTTGCTATCACAAATAATGGCTCCTTGGTTCCACCCACTGCAAGGCCTTTGCGTTGACCGTTGGTAAAATAATGAGCGCCTTCATGATCTCCTACTTTTTTCCCATCAGTAATAGTATAGGTTATCTTGTTTGAAATGTGCTGTAACTCAGCTAGCTTAGAAGAAAAAGAACTTTCTGAATCAGTATATTTACCAAAGGCAGAAGGCACCTCAATAATAGTTCCCTTTTTAGGAGCTAATTGTTGTTGTAGAAACTCTGGCAAACGCACTTTTCCAATAAAACAAAGTCCTTGAGAATCTCTTTTTTCTGCAGTGATTAAATCTTGTTCTGCGGCTATCTTACGCACATCTGGCTTTAGTATTTCACCAATAGGAAATAAGGTTTTTGCTAATTGCTTTTGGGATAGTTGGCATAAAAAATAACTCTGGTCTTTGTTAGGATCGTTACCAGACTGAAGACTATACACTTCTGCACCGTTAATGGTTTGGATGCCTTTTCTACAGTAATGACCAGTTGCCACATAATCTGCACCCAAATCAAGGGCGATTTTCATAAATACATCAAACTTAATTTCACGATTACAAAGCACATCTGGATTTGGTGTTCTACCCATTTTATACTCTCTAAACATATAGTTAACA
Organism: Minisyncoccia bacterium; assembly: GCA_047616265.1. GTDB lineage: Bacteria > Bacteroidota > Bacteroidia > Flavobacteriales > Flavobacteriaceae > Patiriisocius. The sequence continues at coordinate 11,949 of JBLHII010000016.1, read as the reverse complement.
ATACGTTCTTGGTATTGCTCACTAAGGTCTACAGTTTGAAAAGGAATATTTAATTTTTGAGCGACCAACATAGCATCGTTGCTATCTTCAAGCCAAGGGCATTCTTCACTAATAGTTACAGAATCATCATGCCAATTTTTCATAAATAGACCAATGACCTCATAGCCCTGCTCTTTTAAAAGATACGCAGCAACACTAGAGTCTACCCCTCCACTAAGACCAACAACAACACGTTTCATTTATTAAAATTAAGAATACAAAGATACAAATAACACTTAGTATCAAGGGCTAGTTTCTATCTTCTGGTCTAGGAAATGTTTCTTCAAAAAGAAACCTTCCCTCTTTATAGTACTTCCAGACACCGTAATGTGCACCATGCTTATACACTCCTTTCATGGTGAGTAATCCCGCGGTAGAATAATACACCGCTGGACCATGCAAAAGATCTTTTTTGTAAGAAAGTTCTTTTAGAGTTATACCGTCTGGAGCATAATAAAAGCTAAGACCCTCTTTAAGGCCTTTTACATAAGGTGTTGTTTCAATTATTTCGCCAGTGAGATAGTAGGTCGTACTTTCTCCCTGTAACGTTCCTGCAACATAAAACTCACGTGTCATGATATTTGTAGACTTTTCATGAAAGATAAGCCATTCATTAATACGCTGCTTTCCTTGCATCACTCCTGAACTCACTAAATCTCCAGCTTCTGAATAATAACGAACATCTGCGAGACCGTCATTTTTAAATTCTTTGACGCAATATGGCTGTTTCCCACAAGTCTCACAGTAAAAGTTAAATGTTCCAACTTCTTTATCATCTTCAAAGTACCCTTCATACCTAAGCTGTTGTGAACCTGGGTATTTTTTTATCCAGATGCCTTGACGTGAACCATTTGCGTCTTTTTGGTTGATCTCTTGAGCAGAAATGATGCCCGAGGAAAAACAAATTAGAAAAAAAAATACACTACTATTTTTCATAGGCCTTAGCACGTTGTATTATACCGTGAAAATTATCTTACTATTAAAGGGGATAGCTGCTTTTAAAAAAATCACTTATTCATTGGACCAGAAAAAAATATGGTAGCTTTAAGCAATTTATTTTTTCTTTTTCTGAATTTTTTTCTGCTCCTCTGCTTGTTCCATCATCGTTGCCATTTTCTTTTGAAACTTATTTTGCTTCTTTTTTGGCTTGGCTTTATTGACTTGGATTTGTGCTTTTATTTTATCTTCATCGATAATCATATTTTTAATCACCAACATAATACCAATAGTGATTAAGTTAGAGATGAAATAGTACAATGATAATCCACTGGCATAATTATTAAAGAACACCAACATAAACAACGGAGACAAATACATTAATATTTTCATGTTTGGCATTCCAGGTTGCTGCTGTGCTTGCATGTTTTGCCCCATCGTCATGGTCATATACCAAAAGATAGCAAGAGACGCTAGAATAGGAAATAAACTTACATGATCTCCATAAAAAGGAATAGAGAATCCCCCAGGGAACCTATAAATAGTGTCATAACTTGATAAATCATCTGCCCATAAGAAGCTTTTTTGGCGCAAATCAAACGCTGTAGGGAAAAAAGTGAACAAAGCATAAAACACAGGGATCTGCAAAATGGCAGGCAAGCACCCTTTGAGAGGACTCGCGCCTGCAATATTTTGCAATTTCATTGTTTCTTGTTGTATTTTCATTTTATTATCACCCAAACGCTCTTTGATAGCATCAATTTCTGGCTTTAATACTTTCATTTTTGCTTGTGCTAGATATTGCTTGTATTGCACTGGAGACAAGGCTAGCTTCAATAAGATAGTCAACATAATAATCGCAATTCCTGCAGGTAAGAAACCACTTAAGAAACCAAACAAAGGAATAATTAAAAACTTATTAATCATTCCAAAAATACCCCAACCTAAAGGCATTGCCTGATCTAGATCACGATCGTATTTTTTAAATATTTTATAGTCTGTTGGACCATAATAAAGGTTCATATTTTGAGCAATGGCCCCTCCCTTAGGTTCAATTAATATCTTAGCACCGTATTGCTTGGTGTAAATTGTATCTGTTGTTTCATCTTCAACAAGATCTTTAGAGCTAAAGTCGACTTCTTTAAAAGAAGTATCTGTTAATAACATAGAACTAAAGAAATGTTGGCGAAAATTCAACCAATTAACCGCTACCTCAAGCTCTTGATCATCTCCAGTTGGAGACAGCTTTGAGTGCTTATCATTCTCATACTCATAGGTTAACCTAGAGTATCTGTTTTCATAACTAATACTCTTAGCATGTCGGTATCCTTTTAATTTCCAATCTAAGTACATAGGTTGGCTGGTGTTTAAAACATCTTCAAGTCCTTGAGATTTAATGCTAAAATTAGTCATGTATTCTCCAGGAATAAGCTCATAGCGGTATTCTAAGTAAGCATTATCTGAAGATTTAAGACGCATGATTAACACCTGGTTGTTTCCGTTTAGAGAAAGAGATGGTTCAAAGTATAAATCTTGGGTATTCAACAACCTGTTTTCTGCAGAGAATTGAAAATTTAATGATGAATTTCCATCCTTTACCAAGTAAACTGGAATAGAGTCATACGTGGTGTGCTGCTTTAAACGCGCCTCAGTTACATACCCCCCTTTATTGCTTATCGTTAAAGACAATACATCGTTTTCAATCACAGTGGTTGCATCGCTTGCTGAAGCTAATGTACTAGAGTATGCAAAAGAACCTAATCTATTTTGTAGCTTTCGTAGGCCAATAGAATCTGTGGCAGTAACAGCAGACATTGCTGTTGTTGCAGCATTTAGTGTAATATCATTTTCTGCTAACTCAGAAGTTTCTTTAGCAGCTTTAGCAGCTGCTTCTATTTTTGCTTCTTCAGCAGCAATTTCCTCTTCGGTTGGCTGCTGTAAGTAAAGCATCCATATAAAAATAGCTCCAATTAGTACAAATCCTATAATCGAATTGAGGTCAAATTTCTTTTCTTCCATAATGATGCTCCGCTTTTAAATTTTCTGCGGAAATAGTAAAACCAGTGTTACTGGTTTTGGTTTTTTAACATTTCAGAATATACTCTGAAAATAGATTCTTTATACTTTTCAATAATCTAGCCCAAACTAACATTGCGACATATTGTCTTATTTGTTCTTAGAATAGGCATGTGCAGCAGCCACCAAACTCACAAACAATGGATGTGGATTGGCAACGGTACTCTTATATTCTGGGTGGTATTGAACTCCTACAAACCAAGGATGATCTTCAATCTCGACAATTTCCACCAAATTAGTTTCGGGATTAATACCTGTCGTTTTTAAACCTGCAGCTTCTAATTGAGCTCTGTAGGTATTGTTATATTCAAAACGATGACGATGTCTTTCTTCTATGTTTGAAACGCCGTATACCTCTTTTACAATACTGTCTTCCACAAGTTCACAAGCCCAAGCACCTAAGCGCATCGTTCCGCCTTTATCGGTAATGGTCTTTTGCGCTTCCATTAAATCAATAACAGGATTGGTCGTGATTTCGTTCATTTCGGTAGAGTTAGCATCTGCCAAACCAAGAACATTTCGGCTATATTCTATTACAGCCATTTGCATCCCTAAGCAAATTCCTAAAAATGGTAATTTGTTCTCTCTTGCATACCGAACAGCTTCCACCTTACCTTCTATTCCTCGCTCTCCAAAACCTGGCGCTACAAGCACAGCGTCCAATCCTTTCATTTGCGCTGCCACATTTGAGGGATCTAAAAACTCTGAATGGATAGCCTGCACTTTTACTTTTACTTCGTTGGCTGCTCCAGCATGAATAAAAGATTCTAAAATAGACTTATAACTATCTTGAAGCTCAACATACTTTCCTATTAACCCAATAGTTACATTTGCTTTCGGGTTTTTATATCGTTTTATGAATTCATTCCAAGCGGTAAGATTTGGTTTTCCTTCATCCTTCAAGCCCAATTTTTGTAACGCCACGGTGTCTAACCCTTCTTCCAACATCAAATTTGGAACATCATAAATAGTAGAGGCATCAATAGACTCTATTACGGCGTCTTTATGAACATTACAAAATAAAGCTAGTTTATGACGTAACTCATCATTTAATTTGTGCTCGGTACGGCACACCAAAATATCTGCTTGTATCCCACTCTCCATCAATGTCTTTACAGAGTGTTGTGTCGGCTTTGTTTTTAACTCACCTGCTGCAGACAAATAAGGAATCAAGGTTAAATGAATAACCAAACAGTTTTGATTTCCTAACTCCCATTTTAATTGACGTACAGATTCTATGTAGGGTAATGATTCAATATCACCTACAGTACCGCCAATTTCAGTGATAACGATATCAAAGTCACCACTATTTCCCAAAATCTGGATACGTTCTTTGATTTCGTTAGTAATATGAGGTATTACTTGAACGGTCTTACCTAAAAACTCACCACGACGTTCTTTTCGAATAACACTTTGGTAAATTTTACCCGTTGTAACGTTGTTTGCTTGAGATGTAGGTACGTTTAAGAACCGTTCGTAATGACCTAAGTCTAAATCTGTTTCCGCTCCATCATCTGTAACATAACATTCGCCATGCTCATATGGGTTTAATGTACCTGGGTCTACATTAATGTAGGGATCTAATTTTTGAATGGTAACTCTATATCCTCTTGCTTGAAGTAATTTTGCAAGAGATGCTGCAATGATTCCTTTCCCTAAAGATGAAGAAACCCCGCCCGTAACGAAGATGTATTTAGTAGTACTCATGAATGCCTTAACTTAGTTTATTTACGGGATGTAAAGTTACGTATTTTAACCCAAACCTACATAGTATTTTTTAAAGAAAGGGAATGGGATCTTTAGCCTTGAAAAAACGGACACTAAAAACCAATGAAACAAAATTGTTAATCATTACCAATTGGCAAACGATCATTCATCGTGCTATTATTTTTTCTAAGTAAGGTAAATGCAAAATAGGCGGTTGTGCCAAAATAAAAAACTCCAAAAACAATCATTAACAACCCTCTAGAATAAAATGCATCAAGGTCAATAATATCTGAAAAAATAGCCAACATCATGTACATACAAAGGACCATAAATACTAGAGAAAGAACAATTCCAAAGATTTTGTTTTTAAACCGAAGTTGAGTAACCAGTAATGCTAATAATAAAATAGCCACAGGGTTTACAAGGGTTGCTGATAGTCCCCAATAGATGATCACAGAAACAATCAAGAAGAGTTCTGGATACCATTTTGAAATTGATTTTGCTATTAAATACATATGGGTTACAACTTATGTATGAAAGATGCGAATTTTAATAAATGGTTGCTTACAAATTAGAAAAAATATGCTATTACTTTCTAATCAAAGGGCGTATTAAATCCTCTAGACCATTGAGCTTAATTTCATACATTTCTTGTAATAGGTTTCCAAAAGTGCCTTGAGGAAATCCTTTTTGTTTAAACCAAACATAATAGGGTTCTGGAATATTAACTAAGTATCGCCCTTTATATTTACCAAAGGGCATTTTATAATTTGCCAATCGCACCAAATGATCTTTCGGAGAAAGAGGGCTGTTTTTTCCAGACATCATATACTATACATTTTTTTTAGCAATACTGTTTATTCTACTTTTTTATAGCAATGTTATTCTCAAATAATCAAATTTTTCGTTAAAAAATACACCAAATAAAATGCTCTTATCTGTATGTGTTAAACGAGGAATGTGAGCTCTATTCAAGGTTAAAATCCTACCTACCCCCAATTAAAGATGATCTTTTTTTCAATATCTGGGTGTAAGCTATGATGAACAGGGCAAGTATTTCCCGTGTTTTCTAATATTTTTTGCGTCTTAGTATCTAGTTTTGTTGGGAAGTTAAATACTACTTCAATTTTAGAAATACGTCTTGGACTACTCGCCATTGTTTTTGTGACTAAAGCGGTAGCACCATCGATACAGGACCCTTCCATGGAAGCCGCTTTTATGCCCATAACTGTTAGCATACAGCTCGCCAATCCTGCTGCAATAGTATCTGTGGGAGAAAAAGCTTCGCCTTTTCCATTATTATCTTTAGGGGCATCTGTGATAAATGTATTTCCAGATGAAAGGTGTTCGCAAGATGTTCTTAGCCTTCCTTGGTATGTAATTTTTGCTGTGCTCATTATTCTAAAACTTGAAATTGAAGGTCCTCTTGATATTTAATAATATAAAAGGCATTATTTTGATATCCAGAAAAAAGAGTCTTTGTATAGCTGAATTTATTTTCTATGTATTCTGTTTCAAAGGCTTCTTCGGATGCTTTATACATATTTTCTGCACTAGCAAGTCTTAACAATACATCATATGTTAAATCAAAACCACGAACAGCAAAACGATTTGGAAGCACACCATAGGTGTTTTTATAACTAATCAAAAAAGCATTTTCATCCTCATAATTATAGCTTTTGTTAACAGATGGGAATGTAAAATTTAATTTTGCTAAATGCACATTAGATACATCATGATAATCAAAAGCAGCATTCTTATCTAAGCTAAACAAGCGTATTTCATATTCTAGAGGATCTTCAATTTCTGGATCTATTACAGGAAGGCCATTTAAAACCCCTACAACATTGCTAATTAAAATAGGATCTGTAGACTCAAGAATAACCCAGTTTTCTTTTGTTTCGTCTATTTGTTTTTGGACATCTTCTAACACTAAGAAACCTTCTTCACGCAAAGGGACCATCCTTGCTTCAGGTATAGCGGTCATGATTTTAACACGTTGCGCTACTTTGGTACTGTCTGTAATTATAATGACATTTTTTTCCGCTCCTTTAGAAACAATGTAGTCAAGCATTCCATTCTCTAACATTGCATCACTGGGCAAGCTTTGAAACACGTTCTTAGAAACCTTAATCTCTTTGTTACTCAAAGGAGAAAAAATGGGCACACTATTTTGCTTCATAATCGCTGCCGCCTCTTGAATGTTTTTTTGACCAAGAGGTCCTATTATTGCATCATAGACATCAAAATCGTTCCTAATAATAATAGCATTCACCTTATTGCTACTATACTCTGTATCAAATACATCTAACTGCAGCAAAATTCCTTTGTCTTTAGCAAATTCTGTAGCCATTAATACACCACTATAAAAATCTAGTGACAAAGACATCAATCTATTTTTCTTTATTTCTTCAATTTTCACCTCTAAAGAATCTGATGTTATCGTATTTAAACGAAATGGCAGTAACACAGCAACTCGCTTCAGTGATGTATTAATAATTGCATTTTCTAAATCCCTTTTTGTAGCGTCTTCTTTGATTGTTCCAAAAGCTGCCGAGGGGATTTTTAAAATCATCCCATCTTTTAAACCATCTTTAGCATATGGGTTTAAGGCAATGATTTGCTCTTTGGTTAAATTGGTTTTAACTTTTAATCTAAAAAAGCCTTCTTTAGGTTGTACCGCATAAAACAAATAACCTGTTTCCGGAACGGCTGTTTCGGTAATAGCATTTAAAGGAACATTAATACTAATTCCTTGCGGAAGACCAACACCTAATTGTGGATTAATTTGTTCTAACTGCTTTACAGTAATTCCATACATTCTAGCAATACCGTATCTAGTTTCTTTTGGTGTTACAGTATGTTTTGCAAGTTTTGACACATCTCCAACAATAGGCTCAGAAACAAAAGTATCTAAAGGAGGTTCTTTTATTTTTAAATGTACAGGAATCTGTAATTTTTCACCTTTCTTTAATTGGCGTGCGTATAATTGTTTATTGAAACGTTTAATGTCATCAATAGAGACTATGTATTTCTGAGCGATACTAAATAAGGTTTCTTTACGCCTTACCCTATGTTTTAAAAAAACAGGAGGCTTTATAGTATCTAAACTATCCTTAGCATTTGGGATTACTAAAACCATATACCGCTGTAGCGGTTTTTGTATGCCAGGGTTTAATTCTTTTATAGCCGCATTAGACACCCCATAAATAGTTGCTATTTGAGACAATGTTTCCTTGTTTTGAACCGTATGGGTTTTATAGTCTTTTTGAGCCGTGGCTAGACAGCTAACAAAAAAAACACACAACAGACAAAAAGACATTAGGTACTTCATGTTTCTATTTTTATGAATTCTGCTGAAATTTTAAAAAAATCACACTTCAACTCGTTCAATGTAAGTATTATTAAAATAACGCAAAAACGTTTAGCAAGATGTTATCACAAAAGCAATGCCAAGGAGATAAAAGTTTCGAAGAAGTAAGAAATCCTTTAAGATCACTCCCATTCAATAGTTGCTGGAGGCTTACTACTTATATCATAGACAACTCTATTAACACCTTTCACTCTATTTATGATATTATTACTCGTTTCTTGCAAGAACTTATATGGTAAATCAACCCAGTCTGCAGTCATACCATCAGTACTTTCTACGGCACGAAGCGCTACTACTTTCTCATAGGTTCTTTCATCTCCCATAACTCCAACGCTATTTACCGGCAACAACATAGCACCTGCCTGCCATACTTTATCATACAAGTCCCATTTTCTTAAACCGTCAATAAAAATATGATCTACTTCTTGTAAAACACGCACTTTTTCTGGAGTAACATCTCCTAAAATACGAATAGCCAAACCAGGACCCGGAAATGGATGACGTCCTAATAATTTTGGATCAATACCCATCTGAGCACCTACACGACGCACCTCATCTTTGAATAACATGCGAAGTGGTTCTACAATCTTTAGTTTCATATAATCTGGCAAACCACCTACATTATGATGTGACTTAATAGTCACTGAAGGTCCATTAACAGAAACACTTTCTATCACATCAGGATAAATAGTTCCTTGTGCCAAATACACAACATCTTTAATTGCAGTTGCTTCATCATCAAATACGTCAATAAAGGTTCCTCCGATGGCTTTACGTTTTTCTTCAGGATCAGACTTGTCTTTCAGTGCCTTCATGAATCGATCTGCAGAATCAACCCCTTTCACATTAAGACCCATGCCTTTATATTGTTCTAGGACACTAGAAAACTCATCTTTACGCAACAAGCCATTATTCACAAAAATACAATATAGGTTTTCACCGATTGCTTTGTGTAATAAAATTGCCGCTACAGTAGAGTCTACACCTCCGCTTAAGCCTAATACAACTTTGTCATTTCCAATTTTATCTTTTAATTCTGCTACTGTAGTATCTACAAAAGCAGCAGGAGTCCAGCTAGGATCCACCCCTGCAATTTCAATTAAGAAATTATCTAATAATTGTTTTCCGTGTTCTGTATGGTACACTTCTGGATGGAATTGTATCGCATAAGTATCTTCACCTTCAATTCTATAAGCTGCGTTAGCAACATCGTTTGTACTTGCTAAACGAACCCCTCTCTCTGGTAACTCGCTAATGGTATCACTATGGCTCATCCAGACTTGCGTGTCTTCTGGAACACCTGCAAACAAACCAGCATGATCATGTATCGTGGTTAAAGTAGCACGGCCATACTCGCGTATGCTTGATGGGGACACTTTACCTCCAAAGAAATGTGCCAAATATTGAGCACCATAACAAACCCCTAATAAAGGTAAGATTCCTTTTATGTTTGAAAGATCTGGCTTAGGCGCTTCATCTGAACGAACCGACGAAGGGCTTCCAGATAAAATAACCGCTTTAAAAGCAGATAAATCTTGTGGTACTTTGTTATAAGGATGAATTTCGCAGTAGATATTTAACTCTCTTACACGTCTAGCAATTAGCTGGGTGTATTGAGATCCAAAATCAAGAATGAGGACATTATTTTGCATAAACAAAAATACCTCAAAAAAGTAATTTTGCTAGGACTAGCCAACAAAATTTCTTGTAAATCTTAACAAAGATGTAAACACGCCTTTTTATTATAAAGAGATGACTGTAAAATATGCATCTAAGGGCCGTAACTCCCGTTTAATTCTTGGAATTAAGGAAGCACCATATTCTAGATAAAATTCAGAGAAATTAGCATTTCGTTCTTGTAGATTACCGTTCGGGAAAATCGTTGCACGCAAGGCAATCAATCTATCTATTTGATTTGTATGTTTTCTTTTTTGAGCTCTTAGCAGTCTTTTCTCGAGATTGTTTAATCCGTTGAGTTGTTTTTTCTCTTGAGCAGATACCGCACCCAAAAACGAAGCATCTGTTTGGTTTGCTTGTATGTATAATGCTTTAAACTGTTCTTTTAAAAAAACGCGTTGTTGTGAGAAATCAATCGTGATTTCTGAAATCTTATCCGTAAACCAAAGGCTAAGATCATGTTCATTTTTAAAAATATCCTCCAATGAAACATCAAGCTGTTTTAATTTTTCTTCTACTTTTTGAGGCACTAAAACGGCACTGTTTCTCAATAACAAAATAGGAAATGGAACAGAAACTGCATTAAAATAGTTCTTTAATTGAAACCAATAAGCAAGTTCACCACCTCCGCCAACATAACACAGGTTGGGCAATATGACTTCTTGGTATAAAGGACGTAGCAATGCATTAGGAGAAAACCGTTCTGGATGATGCTCCAAAATTTCTTTTATGGTGGTTTCTGTAAATACAATTTCGGTATTGTTGACAAAAAACTGACCCTCTTTTTCAATAATACGCTCCCTCAAACCATCTTTGATATAAAATAAATTTATCTCTCGAGGATGCACTTGTTCTGGATATCCAGCGGCTACTAATTTTTGGCTAGTCTTGGTAATTTCTTGAAACCCCATTTGATTAAATAGCTCTTGTTTCACGTAGGGAACAAACTGCTGTTTTAACACACGGTCATCTCCATCTAAAACAACTATACCATAAGAACCAAAGAGTTCATTAGTAATAAAACGGGTCGCTTGAGTTAAATTATTGTGCTGTGTATAGGCTTTTTTAAATAATTCTAACAAATAAATACCCTCTATTGTTTGCCCAAATTCTTTTTCTAAAACCGAAACTACTTCTTGTATTGATTGGCTAGAAATCCTGCCAACAGGACCTCCTTGCGGACCATCCCATTGTATTTTTTTATCTTTAAAATTAAAGGAATTAATCTCTTCAAAATCATGATCTTCTGTCGCCATCCAAAAAATGGGCACAAAAGTATGTTCTGGAGAGGCTAAAGCAAGTTCTTCGGTAAGGTTAATAACCGAAAGTATTTTATAAACATAAAATACCGGGCCAGAAAACAAATTGAGTTGATGCCCTGTTGTAACAGTAAAGGTATTATTTTTTGCTAATGCTGTAATATTTTTTTGAGTCGTTTCAGAGATAGCAACACCTGTATATTGTTCCTGTAATTGCGTTACTAGGGTGTTTCTTGCTACCTGGGTGAAACTACTTTGTTTCTCATTTAGTTGTTGTTTGATAGATACAATAGATGGAAATCTTCCGTAAAAAGGTTTTAGCGAAGGACTTCTCTCAAAATAATCACACATCGTGTTTGAGAAATAACCTGTCTTTGAATACGGAATCTTGGTTGTTGACATAAACATTCGGTCTTAGTCCTTCAAAAATACCCTTTAATTAGCAACTACCATTTCTGAAAAGATATTTTTAAAATAATTAGCAAAAAAGAGATGCCTTATAGCACCTAATCTTTTGATTCGCACTCTGTTTTATGAAAATTCAAAGTATATTAGCACTTGAAAAATTTAGAATTTAATTGACTATGAAAAACCTAATAATCGCACTTTTACTTTTGGTTAGTACCTTTACAAATGCACAATTACAATCTCCAAGTGAATTCTTAGGCTATCCTATTGGAACACAATTTACGCGCCATGCAGATGTGGTAGCCTATTTTGAGCATGTCGCTTTAAATAGCAATAGGATTACCTACGATGCATATGGAAAAACCAATGAGGGACGCACATTAACATATGCCGTTGTATCTAGTGCAGCAAATATTGTTAATGCAGCCAAAATACAAGAAGATAACCTCAAGAATACAGGAATCATCCAAGGAA
>JBLHII010000015.1:0-19036 GCA_047616265.1 Minisyncoccia bacterium | reverse complement strand
CTTGGCCAGAAGAGCCATTTGTAGTATTCGAATTGTTATTAGGTAAATGGGCAGAAGGTGGTGTAATGGATCCTAGCGTATATCTTGCACTCGTTACTATTCACGGGACTATCATGGTTTTCTTTGTGCTAACCGCAGGTCTTAGTGGGACCTTTAGTAACCTATTGATTCCCTTGCAAATTGGTGCAAGAGATATGGCTTCTGGATTCCTAAACATGGTTTCTTATTGGTTATTTTTCTTATCAAGTTTAATCATGATTATGTCTTTATTTGTTGAAGCTGGACCGGCTTCTGCAGGTTGGACTATCTACCCGCCGTTAAGTGCGTTACCTCAGGCAATACCAGGTTCTGGTGCAGGTATGACATTATGGTTAGTTTCTATGGCAATATTTATTGCATCGTCATTAATGGGGTCATTAAATTATGTAGTGACAGTCATTAACTTAAGAACAAAAGGAATGCGTATGACGCGTCTTCCCCTTACAATTTGGGCTTTCTTTGTAACGGCTATTATTGGTATTGTATCTTTCCCTGTATTATTATCTGCAGCATTGATGTTGATTATGGATAGAAGTTTTGGTACTTCTTTCTTCTTATCAGATATATTTATTGCCGGAGAAGTATTACACAATCAAGGTGGTTCACCCGTATTGTTTGAGCACTTATTTTGGTTCTTAGGCCATCCAGAAGTATACATTGTTATATTGCCAGCGATGGGTATGGTGTCAGAAATTCTGGCCACAAATGCTCGTAAGCCTGTCTTTGGGTATCGTGCCATGGTAGCTTCAATACTAGCTATTGCATTTCTATCAACCATAGTTTGGGGTCACCACATGTTTATCTCTGGTATGAATCCATTTTTGGGATCGGTATTTACATTTACAACCCTTTTAATTGCAATACCATCTGCGGTAAAATCATTTAACTGGATAACAACACTTTGGAAAGGAAACCTCCAGATGAATCCCGCCATGTTATTTTCTATTGGTTTTGTGTCTACATTTATCACGGGAGGTCTTACCGGTATTATTTTAGGAGATAGTGCATTAGATATTAACGTTCATGACACCTATTTTGTAGTAGCTCACTTTCACTTAGTAATGGGTATTTCTGCATTATATGGTTTGTTTGCAGGTGTTTATCACTGGTTTCCTAAAATGTTTGAGGGCCGCATGCTTAATAAAAATTTAGGTTTTGTTCATTTCTGGATCACTGTAATTGGAGCGTATGGCGTATTTTTCCCAATGCACTTTATTGGAATGGCAGGACTTCCTAGACGTTACTACACCAACACTGCATTTCCTTATTTTGATGACCTAGCAGATGTTAACGTTGTGATAACCATTTTTGCAATTATTACTGCAGCAGCACAAATAGTATTTTTATACAACTTTATACATTCTATGTATTATGGAAAGAAAGGGCCTAAAAATCCATGGAGTTCTACAACACTAGAATGGACTGCAGAAGTAAAACATATTCATGGAAACTGGGACGGACCCCTTCCTGAAGTACACCGTTGGGCATATGATTACAGTAAGCCAAACAAAGATGATACAGATTATATGATTCCAGGCCAAGATTTCATCCCACAAGATGTCCCAATGCTTGAAAATGAAGAAGAATTACATCATTAACAACAGTAGACTAAACAAAAAAAGCCCTTTTAAAGAAAGGGCTTTTTTTGTTTAATGTTTCTTCAGGCATTTCTAGTGTGGTAATAAAAGCCAACTTGATTTCTTAATAACGGTTATATCAACCGTTAACCTTCTTTTGTTTATATCTTAGTTTTGTTGACTTCTCTTTCTATTAAATCCCTTTGTATATTTGTTATATGAACGAATATTTGGATCCATCCGAAGAGCACTTAACACCCAAAGATGTTGAAATTGAAAAGAAGCTACGACCTTTAAGTTTCGATGACTTTACAGGCCAAGACAAAGCCTTGGAGAATTTACAAGTATTTGTTCAAGCCGCCAATCAAAGAGGCGAAGCACTAGATCACACGTTATTTCATGGCCCACCTGGATTAGGAAAAACAACTTTAGCACATATTTTAGCCAATGAGTTAGAGGTAGGTATAAAAGTTACTTCTGGACCCGTTTTAGACAAGCCCGGAGATTTAGCGGGTCTTCTCACAAATCTGGAGGAGCGCGACGTCTTATTTATTGATGAAATTCATAGATTAAGCCCTATTGTTGAAGAGTACCTATACTCTGCTATGGAGGATTACAAAATTGATATCATGATAGAGTCAGGACCCAATGCGCGTTCTGTTCAAATTCATTTGGCTCCATTTACATTGGTAGGTGCTACCACACGTTCGGGACTCCTCACTGCTCCTATGAGAGCGCGTTTTGGGATCACATCTAGATTACAATATTATACCACAGAGCTTCTAACAACGATTGTTCAACGTAGTGCAAGTATTCTCGATGTTCCAATTTCTATGGAAGCTGCTATTGAAATTGCAGGTAGAAGTAGAGGGACTCCTCGTATTGCTAATGCATTGTTACGCAGAGTTCGTGATTTTGCTCAAATTAAAGGGAATGGTTCTATAGATATATCGATCGCTAAATTTTCATTGGAAGCACTCAGTGTAGATGCGCATGGTCTAGATGAAATGGATAATAAAATTTTAAACACTATTATCGATAAATTTAAGGGAGGTCCTGTAGGAATCACCACAATAGCAACTGCCGTCTCAGAAAGTCCTGAAACTATAGAAGAGGTCTATGAGCCTTTTTTGATTCAGCAAGGTTTTATTATGCGCACCCCAAGGGGTCGTGAGGTTACGGAGGCAGCATATAAACATTTAGGAAAAGTAAAGGGGCCTGCTCAAGGAGGCTTGTTTTAAAATAGTTATGAAGAACTATACCATACCAGAAGTATCTAGCATTGAATTTCTTAAAAATGCTGCTAAGATTTTAAAAAATCCGTTGCCTTTTCATGCTGCTAATTTTAAAAAAAAAGGGCCCACTTTTCGTCTTAAGTTAGGGTTTGGAAATTCTGTAGTTTTCAGTAAGGATGCCGGATTTTTACAACATGCATTACAAAAAAATAAAAAAAATTATGCCAAGTCTCCTATTCAAACAAAAGACTTAGCAAAGTATGTCGGTAAAGGGCTACTAACAAGTGAAGGTGCCTTGTGGCAAAAACAACGAAAATTGATTCAGCCTGCGTTTCATAAAAAACAATTGGTGTTTTTATTAGAAAGCATTCAAGAGGCAATCACTACTGAAATTTCTAAAATTACAACACAAGGCCCTCTTAATGTTGCTCCTATCTTTAATGATTTAGCGTTTAAAACAGTAGTTAAAGCACTCTTTAGTGATGCAGCAGACGCTGTGCAGATTTCTAAAATGCAACATATTACAGAAGCTGCTCAAAAGATGCTGGTTAAAGAGTTACGTCAACCTTATTTAGGGTGGTGGTTTAAATCTAGCGGAAAAATTAAAAAGCACATAGGTTTGGTTCAAGAGTCCAGAGAGGTTCTAGGCCAATTGGTTGCAGCCAGAAAAAAAAGCAACATACGCCAAGATGATTTGCTTGACATGCTTTTGGATGCGCGCTACGAAGACGGCAGTGGCATGTCCCAAGAACAGCTTATTGATGAGATTCTTATATTATTTGTAGCTGGACATGAGACCACCTCAAATGCACTCACGTTTGCTTCACAATTGTTAGCACAACATCCAGAAATACAAGAAAACATCTTTAATGAAGTTCAAAAAGCTGTGGCCTCTACCACAGATTTAATGGAAATTCTTAAAGCTTGTACCTATACTAAAAATGTAGTAGAGGAGACCTTACGGATGTATCCCCCCGCTTACTTTATTGATAGAATTAGCGTCGAGGCAGATACTTTTGAGGGCATGAATGTTCCAAAAAATTCTAACCTATTGTTTTCGGTGCTTCAAATTCATAATGATGCTTCGTTTTGGGAGCAACCAGAGCTTTTTAACCCAGCTAGATTTTCGGGGGTTTCCCCTAATACCTATTCGGGACATTATTTTCCTTTTGGAGCTGGGCCTAGAATGTGTATAGGAAATAATTTTGCTATGTATGAGATGGTGCTTGCTATAGCTACTCTGGTAAAACAGTATAAGATTTCAGAAAAGAAAACACCTATTGAAATAGAACCTTTGATTACCTTAAAGCCAACAAATGCATTTTTAGAATTCACGAAAAGAATATAAAGACAGAGGTTAAGATTTAAAAGAAACCAATTACAATAGACACAAAACACTAAGATACTGCCTTTATTAAAACCGAAGCGAAGCGTCTAGGGTTTATGTCTTGTGTGATTAGTAACGCGGGATTTTTGGAAGAAGAGGCCCTGAGGCTTGAGGCTTGGCTTAACCAAAATCGGCATGGCGAGATGCGGTATATGGAAAACCATTTTGATAAACGGCTAGACCCAACCAAACTCGAAGCCGGTTTAAAAAATGTTATTTTTTTACTGCTAAACTACTACCCCGAACAGCATCAACGAGAGGATAATTATAAGATAAAATTGGTGCTGTCCATGAGCGTGCGTTTGTCGACAGTGCTCCTGTCTTAGATAAGGCATGGGCAGCAAAAAGCGGTTTGGGTTGGATAGGAAAACACAGTAACTTATTATCAAAATAAGCAGGCTCTTTTTATTTTATAGCAGAGCTTATTGTAGACCTTGATCTTGACTGTGCCCCCAGTTACAGATCATTGCGGAAGTTGTACGGCGTGTCTAGACGATTGTCCAACCCAGGCAATTGTTGAGCCTTATAAAGGAGATGGCAGTAAATGTATTAATTGTTTTACTATGGAGTTGAAAAATGGACTTCCTGCACATGTAAGCGGGCAATTTGATGATTGGATGTTTGGATGTGATGTTTGTCAAGACGTATGTCCTTGGAACCGATTTAGTAAAGCGCACAAAGAGCCTCTATTTAATCCCCGCCTAGAAGTGCTTTTCAACTCAAAGAAGGACTGGGAAGAAATTATTCAAGAGGTGTTTTTAGAAATTTTTAAAAAGAGCCCTTTAAAACGAACTAAGTTTGAAGGGTTACGTAGAAACATTATATTTTTGAAGCCATGACCATGATTCCAGACAAAGGAGATGTCATTTGTAAGGATGCCTCTATCAATTAATCTAAAATTTAACTTCCGTTTTAAGTTCACTCTGTTACATTTGTAGTGTCGTATTTAAATATTTTATTTTTATGAGTAAACAAAGCAAACGTAAAGAAGCACTGTTATATCATTCCAAGCCAAGGCCAGGAAAGATAGAAGTTGTTCCTACCAAAAAATATGCAACACAACGAGATTTATCATTGGCATATTCTCCTGGAGTAGCAGAGCCTTGCTTAGAAATAGCAAAAGATATTGAAAATGTATACAAGTATACGGCCAAAGGTAATTTGGTAGCGGTTATAACAAACGGTACAGCGGTATTAGGTCTTGGAAATATAGGTCCTGAAGCATCTAAACCTGTTATGGAGGGGAAGGCGTTGTTGTTTAAGATATTTGCTGATATTGATGTATTTGACATAGAAATTGACACTGAAGATATTGATGCTTTTGTGGCAACGGTAAAAAATATTGCACCAACATTTGGAGGAATTAACCTAGAAGATATTAAAGCTCCAGAAGCTTTTGAGATTGAACGTAGGTTGAAGGAAGAATTGGATATACCCGTAATGCACGATGACCAGCACGGTACAGCAATTATATCTGCAGCAGCATTGTTAAATGCACTCGCGTTAACACATAAAAAAATTAATGAAGTAAGAATTGTAATTAGCGGTGCAGGGGCTGCAGCAGTATCATGTACAAGACTTTATAAAGCCTTTGGAGCTGTAAGAGCAAATATTGTGATGTTAGATAGTAAAGGGGTGATTAGGGATGATCGTTCTGAGCTATCACTAGAAAAGTCAGAATTTGCTACCCATAGAAAAATAGACACCTTGGATGAAGCCATGGTTGATGCAGATGTTTTTGTTGGGCTTTCTGTAGCAGATATTGTAACACCTAGTATGCTTATGTCAATGGCCGCAGATCCAATTGTTTTTGCTATGGCAAATCCAAATCCAGAGATTGAATATGAACTGGCCTGCAAAACGCGTGAAGATATTATTATGGCAACAGGTAGAAGCGATCATCCTAATCAAGTGAATAATGTGTTAGGGTTTCCGTTTATTTTTAGAGGTGCCCTTGATGTTCGTGCTACAAAGATTAATGAGGCTATGAAAATGGCTGCTGTAAAAGCATTGGCTGCACTAGCAAAAGAGCCGGTGCCAGAACAAGTAAATGTTGCTTATGGAGAAACCAAACTTATTTTTGGAAAAGACTATATCATCCCGAAGCCTTTTGACCCAAGGTTAATTGACCATATTCCTCCAGCTGTTGCAAAAGCAGCTATGGAAAGCGGAGTGGCAACTGCACCTATTAAAAATTGGCAGAACTATAGAGATGAACTAAATGAGCGCATGGGGAGTGATAACAAAATTATTCGCTTGCTGTACAGTCGTGCAAAACAAAACCCAAAACGAATTGTGTTTGCTGAAGCAGATCATTTAAATGTCCTGAAAGCTGCGCAAATTGTTTATGAAGAAGGTATTGGAACGCCTATTTTATTAGGTAGAAAAGCCGTCATTGAAGAGCTCATGGAACAACTTGAATTTGATGCGGATGTGCAAATTATGGATCCAAAATCTGATGAGCAAGCTGAAACTTTAGCCAAATATGCTCAAGAGTTATTTGTGATTAGACGCAGGAATGGAGTGACTCTTTTTGATGCACAAAAATTAATGCGTGAGCGCAACTATTTTGCAGCTATGATGGTTAACGAAGGTGATGCTGATGCGATGATTTCTGGGTACTCTAGAGCGTATCCATCTGTGTTACGTCCTGTATTGGAAACTATTGGGCGTTTTGATGGGGTGAATAAAATTGCTACAACCAATATGATGTTGACTAAAAGAGGTCCTCTTTTTATAAGTGATACTTCTATAAATATCAACCCAACTGCTAAAGAATTAGCTAAGATTGCCCAGATGACAAACTACACCATGAAGTTGTTTGGATTAACTCCTGTAATTGCGATGATAAGCTATGCCAATTTTGGATCTTCAAAAGACCCACATGCTACAAAGGTTCGTGATGCCGTAGCGTATTTACATAGAACAAATCCAGACATGCATATTGATGGGGAGTTGCAAGCAGACTTTGCTTTAAATCCTGAAATGCTACAAAGTAAATTTCCATTTTCAAAGTTAGCAGGAAAAAAAGTGAATGCATTAATATTTCCAAATTTAGACGCCGCCAATAGTAACTATAAATTACTAAAAGAGATTAATGGTGTTGATTCTGTAGGGCCAATTATGCTTGGGATGCGAAAGCCAGTTCATATTCTTCAGTTAGGAGCAAGTGTAGAAGAAATTGTAAATATGGCAGCAGTTTCTGTAATAGATGCGCAGCAAAAAGAAAAACGAGAAAAAACAGCCAAGGAAGACTAATGTTTCAGGAGAAAATTTAGTTTTTATCCCTTTAGATAAGCCAATAAAATATACTATATTTGGCACACTAACCTAAGAAAACCGTATGATAACCCAATTAAAGGGAAGGCTTGTTGAAAAATCGCCAACTGATGTAGTTATAGATTGTAATGGTGTTGGGTATTTTGTAAATATATCATTACATACGTTCTCTCAAATACCTGTATCAGAGGTTATTACGCTTTTTACTCATTTGCAAGTGCGTGAAGATGCACACATTTTATATGGGTTTTCTAGCGTGGCAGAGCGAGAAATTTTTAGGTTGTTAATTTCAGTTTCTGGAGTTGGAGCTAGTATAGCACGTACAATGCTATCTTCATTGTCTCCAAAACAAGTAACCGAAGCTATTGCAGGAAGTGATGTTGCAACCATTCAATCTGTAAAAGGCATTGGAGCAAAAACAGCCCAACGGGTGTTGCTAGATCTAAAAGATAAAATTTTAAAAGTGTATGGCCTGGACGATGTTTCCATAGTTTCAAGCAATACGAATAAAAATGAAGCGTTATCTGCTTTGGAGACCCTAGGTTTTACACGTAAACAAGCTGAAAAAGTTTGTGATTCTGTTGTTAAAGAAAATCCACAGGCCACTATTGAGGAAATTATAAAGCAGGCTTTAAAAAAATTATAAGTATTGGGCACAAATTTCACCAAGTTTAAAAATAGCTTTTTTAAACAACTCGTATTTTTAAGTATTATAATTGGAGGGTTTTCAGGTGTGTTAGCACAGGACTCTACAGCTACTGGTTCTTCTATGGGTCGTATTGAGTTGCCTCCATCCTCTAGCATAGAGAATTTATATACATACGACCCAGTTACAGACAGCTATTATTACAGTGAAATGTTAGGTGATTTTAATATAGGTTTGCCTCTAGTTTTAAGTCCAGAAGCGTATCGTGATTTGATTTTAAAACAGCAAATGCGCGATTATTTTAAAGAAAAGATTGATGCTGCAGATGGAAGAAAAGAAGGCTCTGAAGATGCTCAGAAAAATTTATTACCGAAATTTTATGTGAATTCAAGTTTTTTTGAATCAGTTTTTGGAGGAAATACTATTGAAGTAATACCTCAAGGTACCGTAGAAATGGACCTAGGGTTACTATATACTAAACAAGATAATCCAGCTTTTTCCCCCAGAAATAGAAGCAACTTTTCTTTTGATTTTGATCAACGTATAAGTTTAAGCTTGTTGGGTAAAGTAGGGGAGCGTCTGCAGGTAACAGCAAATTATGATACTCAATCTACTTTTGATTTTCAAAATCAAGTGAAATTAGAATTCACTCCTACTGAAGATGATATTATTAGATCTATTGAAGTAGGTAATGTAAGCATGCCTTTAAACAGCACTTTAATTCCAGGGGCTCAAAGTTTGTTTGGTGTGAAGGCTCAATTACAATTTGGGAAAACGACTATTACTGGAGTATTCTCTGAACAACAATCGGAAACTAGAAATGTAACTACTGAAGGGGGAGGAACCATTACAGATTTTGAGATTTATGCTTTAGACTATGATGAAAACCGTCATTTTTTCTTATCACATTATTTTAGAGATACTTATGACCAAGCATTACAGCAATACCCTTTTATTCGTTCTAATATCCAAATTACACGTGTTGAAGCCTGGATTACCAATCGAGGGAACCAAACGCAAGACGTTCGTAACATTGTAGCCTTGCAAGATATTGGAGAGGCTGATATTTCAAATATTGGATTGAATAATATTCCTGGTGGCTTTTTAAACAAACCGTCCTCTTCTTACCCAGACAACGGAAACAATGATTTTAACCCCTTCGGTATTGATGATCCAAGTGCTCAAGGTATTTTAAACGAACAGATACGTGACATAGCAACTGTACAACAAGGCTTTGGAGGTGTTCAAGTTCAAGATGGAGCAGATTTTTTAACATTAGAAAATGCTAGAAGGTTACGTGAAAATGAATACACGATCAATTCTCAATTAGGATATGTTTCTTTAAATCAGCGATTAAATAATGATGAAGTTTTTGCGGTTGCATTTCAGTATACTGTAAATGGGAACGTATTCCAAGTTGGAGAATTTTCTACAGATGGTGTTGATGCTACGGGAGGAGTTGTTGAACCAGGGCAGCCTGGAAATCCTGGCATGGATGACATTGAGGGAATACCTCAAAACCTTATCGTAAAGTTATTAAAGAGTAATATCACCAACGTTACAGAGCCTATTTGGGACTTGATGATGAAAAACATTTATAGTTTAGGGGCCTTTCAACTTGAGAAAGAAGACTTTAAATTAGATATCCAATATAAAGACCCAGCACCATTAAATTACATTATACCTGCTGAAGGAACTATAACAAACCCTGCAATTGCATTGCCTGAGGATGTTGATAATAAAACATTATTAAGGGTATTTAATCTAGATAGATTAAATTTCAACAACGATCCGCAACAAGGAGGAGACGGCTTCTTTGATTTTATTCCTGGACTTACAGTTGATCAGCAAAATGGGCGCGTTATATTTACAAGTGTGGAACCCTTTGGAGAGTACTTGTTTAATAAGCTAGATGATGCTGCTTCGGTTTCTTCTTTGTATGACATGCCGTCGAGTTATAATGCAAATCAAGAGAAATATGTTTTTAGAACACTTTATCGATCTACAAAAACTCAAGCAGAACAAGAGGATAGTGATAAGAATAAATTTCAATTAACAGGACGTTACAAATCTAGTGGCGGAAATGGTATTCCAATAGGAGCATTTAATATACCTCAAGGTTCTGTGGTTGTTACAGCTGGAGGAAGAACCTTATCTGAAGGAGTAGATTATACGGTTAATTACCAGGCTGGAACTGTTCAGATTCTAGACCCATCTTTATTGGCTTCTAATACTCCTGTAAATATTACAGTAGAAAACAACACACTCTTTGGGCAACAAACAAAACGGTTTACAGGTTTAAATGTTGAACATAAATTTAATGACAACTTTATTATAGGGGGTACCTATTTAAAGTTAAATGAGCGCCCCTTAACGCAAAAATCAACCTATGATGTAGAACCTATTAACAATCAAATATTTGGTGTTAATTTAAATTATGCATCAGAGGTTCCTTTCTTTACTCGCTTAGTAAATAAACTTCCAAACATTGATACAGACGTAGAATCAAACTTTTCTATTCGTGGGGAGTTTGCATACTTATTGCCAAGTGCGCCAGAGGTTTCAGACTTTGGAGGCAGAACAACGGTATACATTGATGATTTTGAGTCTTCACAAACAGAGTTTGACATTAGTTCTCCACTGACGTGGCGCTTGGCTGCATCTCCAGAGGGCTTTGGTGGTGAGATTGGGAATAGTATTTTAGATTATAATTACAAACGTGCTCGTTTAAACTGGTATACGATTGATCCTATTTTTTACAGTAGCCAGCGTCCAGATGGTATTACAGATCAAGATTTATCCTCACCATTTACAAGACGTATTTTTAGAGATGAAATATTTCCAGCACAAGATATTATTCAAGGACAAACACAGGCTATATTCTCCTTAGACCTTTCATATTATCCCAGTGAACGTGGTGAATATAACTTTAATCCAGCAGCAGAAGGTACTAATGAGTTGCCAAATCCTGCAAGTAACTTTGGAGGTATTTCTAGACAATTAACTACCACAGACTTTGAGAGAAGTAATGTAGAGTTTATTCAGTTTTGGGTAATGGACCCGTTTATTTATGAAGAAAACAATACAAATAATGGAGGTACTTTAAGTTTTAATTTAGGGAACATTTCAGAAGACATATTGAAAGATGGCCGTAAGCAATATGAAAATGGCTTGCCTCAAGATGGTGAAACAACGAATACAACCCCTACCGTTTGGGGTAAAGTACCAACCAACCAATCGTTGGTTTATACCTTTGATACAGAAGGAGAGCAACGTATCAACCAAGATATAGGATATGATGGTTTAAATAACACGGAAGAAAGTGCAATGTTTCCTGCCTTTAGTGGTCTTGCTGATCCAGCAAATGATAACTACCAATATTTTTTACAAGCTACTGGAGATATAAGAAATCGATACAAGCAATACAATGGTACAGAAGGAAACTCTCCTGTAGAAGTAACAAATACAAACAGGGGTTCGACAACCCAACCTGATGTGGAGGATATTAACCGTGATAATTCTATGAACACCGTAGATAGTTATTATGAGTACAATATTCCTATCTCTCGTGATGCACTTACGCCAGCAACAAATGATTTTGTAACAGATGTTCGTGAGAGCACCATTACGCTGCCAAATAACAGCTCTTTGGATGTTCGTTGGGTGCAGTTTAAAGTGCCTGTGTCAGATTATGACAGGGCGGTAAATGGAATATCAGACTTTAGATCTATCCGTTTTATGCGGATGTATATGTCTGGTTTTGAGGAACCAACGACCCTTCGTTTAGGGACATTGGAGTTAGTTCGTGGTGATTATAGAAGATACTTGCAGACATTAGATAATGTAACAATGGAAGATCCAGCGTTGGATGATACTGTTTTTGAAGTGGAGGCTGTTAATATTATTGATAATGAAAACAGACAGCCTATTCCTTATAGGCTGCCACCAGGAGTTATTAGAGAACAGCTTAACAATAACAATAACATTATTAGACAAGATGAGCAATCATTAGCAATTCGCGTTTGTGGCTTAGAACAAAATGATGCGCGGGGTGTTTACAAGAACTTTAGCGTAGACATGCGCCAATATAAAAACCTAGAAATGTTCATTCACGCAGAATCCATTGTAAATGAAACTGCTTTATCTGAGGGTGATTTGGTTGCCTTTATTAGAATGGGTAATGATTTAACAGAAAGTTTCTATGAAGTTCAAATCGCTTTAAAACCAACGTCCTTTAGTACTACTAGTGCTGAAGAAATTTGGCCTGTAGAAAATAGAATGAATTTGCCGCTAAGCTTATTACAAGATTTAAAGTCTACCATCTTAGGAGATCCTGCATTGTATTCACCCAACCAACTACACTTCTTTGAGGAAGGCGAAATAGATGGTTTACCCTCTAATATACTTCGAGTAGGAATGAAGGGTAACCCTAGTTTTGGAGATGTACGTGTTGCAATGATTGGTGTTCGTAACGAAACCAATACAGAGCTTTGTGGTGAAGTTTGGTTTAATGAATTACGTCTTTCTGAGTTGCAAAATCAAGGAGGATGGGCAGCTGTTGCGGCGATGGACGCAAACTTTGCAGATTTCGCAAACATGAGCGCAACGGGTAGGATAAGTACTATTGGTTTTGGTTCTTTAGAGCAAGGACCAAATGATCGTAGTAGAGAAGATGTTGAAGAGTATGATGTGGTAACTAATTTTAATTTAGGGCAAATGCTGCCTAAGAAATGGGGCATTCAATTACCATTTAATTATGGAAGATCAGAAAAACTAATAACACCGCAGTTTGATCCTGAATACCAAGATGTAGAACTTCAAACAAGACTAGATAATGAAGATAACTCTGAGAGAAGAGAACAGATTTTAGGACAGTCTGTAGACTACACAAAAAGGCAGAGTATTAATTTTATTGGAGTGCGTAAAGAGCGTACCGGTGAGGGCAAACAAAAGGCATATGATATAGAAAATGTTACCTTGTCTGCTTCTTACAATCAAATAGACCACAATGATTTTGAAATTGAAGATGCTTTAGATCAAAATGTACGCTTAGGAGCCACATATGGCTATAACTTTACTCCCAAAACATTTGAGCCTTTTAAGAAGAATGATTCTATTTTTACAGGGAAATATTGGCAGTTCCTAAAAGACATTAATCTTAACTACTTGCCAACCAGTATTGCGGTAAATTCTAATATTTTGCGCCAACATAATGAGCAAAAGTTTAGAGAATTAAATTTAGAAGACGGGAACTTAGGGTTGCCTGTATTATATCAGAGAAATTACTTATTCGATTGGGATTATGCAATTAATTACAACCTAACAAAATCTTTTCGTTTCAATTTTACAACGTCTAATAATAGAATTGTAACCAACTATATAAATGATGGCGGTTTTGCAGACAATCAAATTGGCATTTTTGACGACTTCTTCGATGTTGGAGATCCTAATCAACATTCTCAATCATTACAATTAAATTATGATTTGCCAACAGCAAAATTCCCTTTCTTAAAATGGATTAGAGCTACCTATTCATATACTGGAGATTTCCAATGGCAAGATGGAAGTGACTTGTTTAATAATATTGATATTGAATTAACTGATGGGTCTACGCAGACCTATGATCTAGGAAATTCGGTGCAAAATTCAAGCACACATCGTATTAACTCAACATTCGACTTTAGCGCATTCTACAGATATATTGGTCTTTCTAAAAAGAAAAGCAATAGTTCTGTGTCAAGAAGAGGTAAAAATGGCCCAAGCCGAGGAGGAGGAGGCTTTGGCGATAAAGGAAAAGGCGGAAAAGGCGGAAAAGAAGACAGTAAAGTTGCCGCAAGTGGATTTGCCGCTAAGGGCGGTAAGGAAAATGCTGCAAGTGGCAATGGAAGAGGTTCTTCTGGAGCAAGTGGATTGGGTAGTGGAGATAAAGCAGTAAACACAATCATCGGTTTAGCAACAACGATCAAAAAAATTCAATTTAATTACCAAGAAACCAATGGTATCTTTTTGCCAGGATATAAACGTTCTATCGGTTTTGCTGGCACATTAAAACCAACAGCAGGTTTTACCTTTGGTAGCCAAGGAGAAGTTAGAGATCAAGCAGCACGAAATGGGTGGTTAACCTTATATCCGGAATTTAACGAGCAGTATACGGAGAATGAAACCGTTCGATTAGATGTCCAAATTAATTTGGAACCAATTCGTGACTTAAAGATTGATATTAACGGAAGTAGGATTTACGCAGAAAATTATTCAGAAAACTACATTATAGAAGAGGGTATCTATAATTCATTAACGCCTGTGACCTCTGGGAATTTCAATATTTCAACCTTACTAATAGCTACAGCATTTCAAAGCACTACAGATGAATCATCACAGCCATTTGATGCCTTTAGAAGCAATAGGCTAATTGTCGCAAATAAATTGGCTTTAGATTTTTATGGTACTGACGCATTTCCTATCGACCCAGAAACAGGATATCCTGTTGGGTTTGGAGCTACGAGTCAAGATGTGTTATTGCCTGCATTTTTAGCAGCATATAAAGGAAGCGATGTTCAAAGTGAAAAGAATGGAATTTTACGAGACTTACCCCTGCCAAATTGGGATATTAAGTATACGGGCTTAATGCGTATGGGATGGTTTAAAAAGCACTTTAAAAGGTTCTCATTACAGCATGGATATAGTGCTGGATATTCAGTGAATCAATTCCAAACCAATTTGGACTATAATCGTTCTAGAGATGGTAATCCTGCTACAGCATCTATCAATCAAGCTGGAGATTTTAAAAGTGAACAATTTTTAACCAATGTAAACCTTACCGAACAGTTTTCGCCATTGTTGAAAATTGATTTAGAAATGAAGAATTCTGTAAAAATTAGCGCAGAATTTAGAAAAGATAGAGCTTTGGGTCTTAGCTTTGCGAATAATCTTTTAACAGAAATTAAAGGAGATGAAATTGTATTAGGTCTTGGTTATAGAATTAAGGACTTACGTATAGGGACTAACTTTGGAGGTAAAAAACAAATTTTAAAAAGTGATTTAAACTTTAAGTTAGACCTTTCTCGAAGAGATAACAGAACGATTATACGCTATTTAGATATAGAAAACAATCAAACTACAGCAGGGCAAACCATATATGGCATTCAATTATTAGTAGACTACGCCTTAAGCAAAAGCCTTACTGCTGCGTTTTATTATGATCATACATTTTCTGAGTATGCCATTTCTACAGCATTCCCGCAAACAACAATCCGTAGTGGTTTGACATTGCGATATAACTTCGGTAATTAAAAATATAAACATAAAAATAAACGTATTGAATTATGAACATTCCGGCACATTTAAAATATACAAAAGATCATGAATGGATTGACATTGATGGAGACACTGCTACTGTTGGTATTACTGATTTCGCGCAAGGTGAACTTGGAGATATCGTGTATGTAGAGGTAGAAACACTAGACGAAACTATGGATGCAGATGAGGTCTTTGGTTCTGTAGAAGCTGTAAAGACCGTTTCAGATTTATTTTTACCACTTTCTGGAGAAATCATAGCATTTAACGATAGTCTAGAGTCTGACCCAGAAAAAGTAAACAATGATCCTTATGGAGAGGGATGGATGATAAAAATTAAGATTTCTAATCCAGAGGAAATAGAAAATTTATTAGATGAAGCAGGGTATAAAGAACTTGTGGGGGCCTAAATCCCTTCTTGTACTAAGTGTGGTGTATACACTTCTTATGACAATCGCTTTATTGACTCCTATTACTGATGCTCCAAAAATTGAATTTCCTTTTGTAGATAAGATGGTGCATTTTATAATGAATGCAGCACTTTTTATAGTTTGGTCCTCCTTTATTTTATCTAAAAGGATTGGTTTTTCAAACACACACACCCTAGTTCTATTATTTTTAGGAGCTCTGTTTTATGGCATACTTATTGAAGTGATTCAAGGGAGTTTTGTAGCCACAAGGGGTGCAGATGTACTTGATGTAGCAGCAAATATCTTTGGGTTATTATTTGGGCTATTTGTGGTTAAGGCGTCAAAGAAATTAATTTAATAACATTACCCTGGTATTGTTATAAATTACAATAGATTTTCTATATTTTTATAAACGATAATTTAATTTTAATTATGGAACCTAAAAAAAATCCAAAAGCAGATTTAAAACAATGGAGTGGAGTCTACTTTCTAGCAGGCCTAGCATTTATGTTGTTTTTATCTTGGCAAGCAGTAGAGTGGAAGTCTTATGATAGAGACTTATCACTAGATACTTTAAATGTGGGGGATGATCTCGATGAAGACATTCCAATTACCGAAATATTAACACCGCCACCGCCACCACCGCCACCGCCGCCAGCACCTGAAGTTATCGAGGTTGTTGAGGATGAAAAAGAAATAGAAGAGACAATTATTGAATCTACTGAAATTAGTCAAGAAGAGGAAATCCTCGAGATTGAAGAGATTGAAGAGGCTGGGGAGATAATTGATGATGTTCCTTTTGCTGTTATTGAGAATGTGCCTATTTATCCTGGTTGTGAAAGTGCAGGGAATAATAACGCGAAGAAGAAGTGTATGTCAGATAAAATTCAAAAATTTGTTCAAAAAAAGTTTAATACAGACCTAGCAAGTGATTTAGGCTTGGAAGGAATACAGCAAATTTACGTACAGTTTAAAATTGATAAAACGGGAAATATTACCAACGTACAAGCGCGAGCGCCACACCCTAAATTAGCGCAAGAAGCAATTAATACAATTAAAGGATTACCTAAGATGACACCTGGTAAACAACGTGGTCAAGCTGTAGGGGTATTATATTCCCTTCCAATTAGATTTCAGATAGAGAATTAAAAGATTCTTTTTCAATCATACAAATCCCATTCATTTTTGAGTGGGATTTTTTTGTTTTTATAAACTCACGATACGCTAGCGTCTTTAGAACTTAGCACTGGTTTCTTTTTAAATTTATGGCACAGCACTTGTAAGTACTATTTTGTCATGAACCTTTAAAAGATATATTATGAAATCAAAAGTAAATAACGGAATCGGTAAGCAACCAAAAGAGCTTAGGAAGAGGGATCTTAAAAAAAGTGTTAATAGGGACTCTCAAGGTGTTCTTTTTTTTCAAATTGGATTAATCTTAAGTTTAATAGCTACTATTTTTGCGATGGAAATTAAGGTAGGTTCCCCAAGAGAGTTTAGTATTAACAGGGGCATAACGATAGAGGAACTACCGATGCGTATTTATGTAGCAGTACCAAACAGTCCTAAGCCTATTATTGATAAGCCTGCTGCTCCAAGACCAAAAGTAGTACCTGTTATTGTTTCTCAATTAGTGAATATTATAGAGGATGTGTCACCTGTAATAGACACGCAAATATCTGAAACGTCATCGGTATTAACGTTGCCTACTCTAGTAACCAGTCAAGTAGGTGTCTCAAAAACAATTAATATAAATGAGGTGGAGTTCGTTCCTGTATTTCCAGGTTGTGAATCATTCACCTCCAAGGATGATAAAAAGGCGTGTATGAATTCAAAAATAAACGCATTCATCAGTAAAAAATTTAAATCTGATCGTTTTTCAGGATTAAAAAAAAATGTGATGCATAACATTTATGTTCAATTTACTATCGATGAAGAGGGGAATGTGCAAGAGGTTACAGCAAGGGCAATAGACAAACAAATGGAATTAGAAGGTGTGCGTGTTTTACAGAAATTACCAAAAATGATTCCGGGTAAAATGGGCGCTAAAAGCGTGTCTGTTTCATACATGGTACCCATAGCGTTTAAAGTTTATTAATAGGGTTTTTCTCTATGAAGACGAGCCTTTTTAATGATATGAAAATAGGGCTATGAACAGACATTAAAATATATGTAATTAGGTTGAAATTAAAGGATGCATTGAGCTTATGTTTTAATAAGATCTCAAGAATGCTTCAAGCTCTTATTTTTAACAGAGATAATGTGTTATAAATTGGTTAGAATTAGAGATGTGCCGTATCTTTGCACACTCAAAATAGAGGATTAAACTAAAATAAGATCTGTTGTCAGTTACGCAAACACAAACATTACCCACCTCATGGGTTAAAAACTTTACTGAGATAACCAAACTTAGGTTGTCTGTTAGTGTTGTGTTTTCCTCTGTTGCCGGCTATTTGCTTGGAGCTACCCAAGTTGACTTTATGGTTTTGTTGCTTTTGTGTATCGGTGGATACTGTATGGTAGGAGCAAGTAATGTGTACAATCAAATTATGGAGCGTGATTTAGACATCCTAATGGATAGAACTAAGAACAGGCCGATTCCGGTTGGTAGCATATCTGTTTCAGCAGCCTTGTCATTAGCAATTGTATTAACACTTGTTGGATTGTTAGTTTTGTATAGCATAAACCCACAAACAGCAATGTTTGGTGCCATCTCTATCTTTATATACGTTTTTTTATATACCCCATTAAAAACAAAAACACCTTTATCTGTATTTGTTGGAGCATTTCCAGGAGCCATACCATTTATGTTAGGATGGGTCGCTGCAACGAATGATTTTGGTATTGAGCCAGGGACGTTATTTATGATTCAGTTTTTTTGGCAATTTCCTCATTTTTGGGCCATAGGGTGGTTTTTGTTTGAGGATTATAAGAAGGGTGGGTTTTTTATGTTGCCAACAGGTAAAAGAGATCGTGCTACGGCAATACAGGTAATTCTATATAGTATCTGTACGGTTTTAGCCTCATTAATCCCTGCATTTGGGGTGACTGGGTCATTTTACATCACGCCAATTTCAGCAGTAATAATTGGAGCATTAGGTGTTTGGTTTATTTATTATGCCATCCGGTTATATAAACAAAAAACAGACAAATCTGCAAAACAACTTATG
>JBLHII010000014.1:0-19942 GCA_047616265.1 Minisyncoccia bacterium | reverse complement strand
AATTTGGTAATTGTAGTCTCTGCAATGGGAAAAATGACCAATGCGTTAGAGGGTGTTGTATCCTGCTACTTTAGAACGCCAGAAAAAGTAAAAGAAGCGATAGAGGATATTAAAATGTACCACATTACTATTGCGCGTGGGATATTTACCCATGCCAGCACGTCTATTTTTAAACATATAGACACCTTACTACAAGAATTATCTTCTTTTTTAAACACCAATAAATCGACCAACCATGCCTATGTTTATGATCAAGTTGTAGGCTACGGAGAATTGCTTTCTACGGCTATTATAGCAGCATATTTAGAACAGGTATCTATAAAAAACAATTGGATAGATATACGTACGTGCATCGCTACAGACAGCACGTTTAGAGATGCAACAGTAGATTGGGAGACGACCCAACAACAAATTATAAAAAACATCCCTACTACTGGAATTACAATAACCCAAGGTTTTTTAGGCGCAGAAGCAACCAATAATTTTACAACAACTCTTGGAAGAGAAGGGAGTGATTATACAGCAGCTATTTTAGCCTACTGCCTAAACGCAGCAAGCGTTACTATTTGGAAAGATGTTCCAGGTGTTTTAAATGCAGACCCTCGTTATTTTAAGAGCACCACATTATTACACCATATTTCTTATAGAGAAGCCATCGAGTTGGCTTTTTATGGTGCCTCGATCATTCATCCTAAAACAATACAGCCACTGCAGCGAAAAGAGATACCATTATTTGTAAAGTCTTTTTATGACCCAATTAGCCCGGGCACTTGTGTGGGAAAAGGAGTTGCATTAGACCCACACACCTCGTGCTTTATTCTAAAGAGGAATCAAGTATTACTTTCTTTATCGTCTCTTGATTTTAGTTTTATTGTAGAAAAAAACATTAGTGATATTTTTATCTTGCTAGACACTTATAAAATGAAGGTTGCCTTAATTCAAAACTCTGCTATTAGTTTTTCTGTAGTAATTGACAATAAATACAATACCCTTGATGCGCTGTTATCATCATTACGATCTACCTTTAGAGTAAGTTGGAATGAAAATGTCACCCTATATACCATACGCCACGCATCTTATAAGGACGTGAAAAGGGTACTTAAAAACCGCGAGGTGCTATTAAAACAAGAGAGTAGAGAAACAGTACAATTGATTATTAAAGAGTAGAAATACCACTTTTTAATTATATTTGTGCTTGACCTAAACCAACCTTATATGCTATGGGTATTGTATCCGTAAAAGAATTTTCAAAAGTGCTTAATGTTGATAAAATTGGCTTTGTTGGCACCTCTATTAGCTTGATTTTGATGCGGATATTGAAAATTTCTACGATCAATAAAAAGCTGAATAAGAAAAAGGATCTTGAGGGGCTTACGTTTATTGATGCGATGCTAAATGACCTTGGTGTAACTTTTGAAATTCCAGAAGAAGATTTAAGACGCATCCCTAAAAAAGGCGCTTTTATTACGATATCAAACCATCCATTGGGCGGGATAGATGGGCTCTTGCTTTTAAAAATTTTATTAACGCATCGTTCAGATTTTAGCGTGATTGCTAATTTTTTACTACAAAGAATTTCACCTATCAAGCCTTATATACTTGCGGTAAATCCTTTTGAAAACTACAAAGATGTAAAGTCAAGTATTCAAGGAGTTAAAAGGGCATTATTACATCTTAAAGGGGATAAACCTTTAGGTATTTTTCCTGCTGGTGAGGTATCTACTTCCAAGGATGAAAACAATAAAATTGTAGATAAACCCTGGGAAGAAGGTGCTATTAAAATTATCAAGAAGGCGAAAGTTCCTGTGCTGCCTATCTACTTTCATGCAAAAAATAGTAAGCTGTTTTATACCTTGGCATCTATGAGTGACATGTTACGAACCGCCAAGTTACCCAGCGAAATTTTAACACAAAGAGATCGTGTTATTAAAATTCGTATTGGAAACCCTATCTCAGTTGCAGACCAAGCAGGCCATATTTCAAACGAAGCGTTTTCTGCGTTTTTAAGGAAAAAAACATACATGCTAGCACATCCTTTCCAGAAAAAAAAATTGCTAGATGTGATTCCTAAAAAATTAAAAATACCAAAGGTTCCAAAGAAAATTGCTGGAGCACCCTTAAAAGAAATTATACTTCAAGAAATTGAATTACTTCGCGCAGAAGATAAACGTTTATTAGAAAGTAAGAACTACGAGGTCTTTTTGGCTTCAGCCACGATAATGCCAAATATTTTGCAAGAAATAGGGCGGTTGCGAGAAATAACGTTTAGAGAAGTTGGCGAGGGAACTAATAAAGCAATTGATTTAGATTCTTTCGATCGAAGCTACTACCATCTATTTTTGTGGGATACCACCACCCAACAAATTGCGGGTGCTTATAGAATTGGATTTGGTTCTATTCTTTTTCCAAAATACGGAATTGATGGGTTTTACTTACAAGATCTCTTCAGGTTTGAGCCCGAATTGTATGACATGATGGAGAGTTCTATAGAAATGGGACGCGCCTTTATTATTAAAGAATATCAACGAAAGCCTATGCCTTTGTTTTTACTTTGGAAAGGAGTTGTACATACTACATTACGGTATCCAGAACACACCTATTTAATTGGAGGGGTTAGTATAAGTAATAAGTTTAGTGACTTTTCTAAAGGCTTGATGATTGAGTTCATGAAATCTAATTACTATGACCCCTGGGTTGCACAATACATCAAGCCCAAAAAAGAATACAAAGTAAAATTAAAAGATGGAGATAAAGATTTTGTTTTTAATGAAAGTGCCGCAGACTTAAATAAGTTTGATAGAATTATTGATGAGGTTGAACCAGGGAGTTTGCGAATGCCTGTACTTCTAAAAAAATACATAAAACAAAACGCAAAAGTCGTTGCCTTTAATGTAGATCCCCTTTTCAACAATGCTATTGATGGCCTAATGTATATTAAAATAGCAGACTTGCCAGCAAGTACCGTAAAACCTGTTATGGAAGAGTTTCAAATTGAGTTAGAAAAAAAATATGCTGCTGGAAATTTTAAAGAAGATCTTTAAACGTCAAAGTATATATCAGTAAAGTTAAGACAGTATTCTTTTATTTGTTCTCTTGCTTTTGCAAAAGCAGTTTCCGTTTCTTGAGAGGTGCCTTTAAAGGTTGAAGGGTCATAAAAATTATGGTGGAGGCGAACTGCATTAGGCGCCGCAATAAACGGGCAGTTTTCATAGGCATGATCACAGACTGTTAGAATGTAATGCCAATCTATGTTTTGATATTCATTTATATTATTTGAGGTATTATTAGAGATGTCAACACCATCCTTTTTCATGGTAGCAGCCGCTCCAGGGTTAATGCCGTGTGTTTCTATGCCTGCGCTATAGACTCTTGCTTTGTCACCTAGCATTTGCTGTAAGTAACCATCTGCCATTTGGCTTCTGCAACTATTTCCTGTGCAGAGTACGAGTACGTTTTTCATATGTTTTGCATGTCCTAAAAGCTGTTTTCAAATCCTTTTATAAGGCTGCTATGGAGCTATTAACAGCACCCTCCTCCTGGAGCACAACTGTTTGCTTCCACTTCTGTATTTGTGGGTTCTTGTATGCCGCAAATATCTTCCGCTTTACAGGCTGTTTTTTGAGTTGCTAGTTGTAGCATTAAATTGCTTCCATGCACTTCAACATTCGTTACAAATAATTGAGCGGTATGAAACAATGCATTGCTATATTCAAAACGCACTTCGCTGGTTTTGGTATAGGGCCTCATTTTTCCGACAGTAGTTAAGATTTCTAGTGCTTTACCACAAGACATAAAATCGGTCTTTCCAATTTCAGAAGGACTTTCCCAAAGCTGTACAATGGTTTCTTTCCATGCATCTGTTCTTGCGCCACAATCAACAGCGTCTACTGTAATGTGTTTTACCTCTGTGATATGATAATTGGCTCCAACTAATTGTCCTGGCATGTATTGAAATAGCAAGGATTTATCTTGGTGCTTGTTTAGTGTATTAAAAAAATCTTCTGTTGTCATAGCGTTCTATTTAAGGGAAATAGCTTCGTTTTTTTAAGAACGAGGTGCCATTGCCTCATTTATTAACTTTATAAGTGTTAGGTACATTCTTTTTTAAATGCCTTCAATATTTTATTCACAATAACCTGAGCTAATTTTTCTTTACTCTCAAGTGTCCAGCCGGCAACATGTGGGCTTAAAATAACATTGTCCATCGTCAAAAGCTCTTTAAATTCTTGAGGCATAGTATTGGTAAATAGTGTCTCAAAAGATGCCTTCTCATATTCTAAAACATCCAGTCCTGCACCTAGAATCTTTCTGTTTTTTAAACCGGCAACCAAGTCTTTGGTCACCACGCTTTTCCCTCTTGCGGTATTTATCAGCCAAAAGGGTTTTTTAAACTCAGCAATAAAGGCTGCGTCAATCATTTGGTCCGTTTGAGGTGTCCAAGGAGTATGCAGACTTACTACATCTGCCTGCTTTTGAAGTGTTTTTAGGGATACTTGCTGGGCATTTTTATTGCCGACCTGTTCTTTAATATCATAACAAAGTACCGTGCAATTAAATCCTTTTAGCTTTTTAGCAAAAGAGCGCCCCATGTTTCCATAGCCAATAAGCCCTATGGTTTTTCCTTCTATCTCAACTCCTCTGTTACGCTCTCTATTCCAGCGCCCATTTTTCACTTCTCTGTCTGCGCTATTCAATTTATTAAAAAGTGACAACAGCATTCCTAATGCATGCTCTCCTACGGCATTCTTATTGCCTTCTGGAGCCGATATAGCTTGGATTTTTTTCTTAGATGCGTATGGAAGATCAATACTTTCTAGGCCAGCACCGACGCGTGCTATAAATTTTAAGTTGGTAGCAGCGTCTAGAAACTGTTTGTCTAGTTTAAACCTACTTCTAATAACGATACCATCATACTGGGCAATACCCTTCTCAACGGCTTCCTTTGAAGACGTATAATCTACTACACACTCAAAGCCAGCTTGCTTAAGTTCCTGTATCAGTAGGGGATGATTTTGGTCTAGATGAAGTATTTTCATTTTCAATTAAATAAGTACAAAGGTACTCAGTATATGTTGATCTATTGTAACCGTTAGGTTACTTAAATATTAAATTTTCGGGTACTCGGTCTGTGTATTTCAAGCGGTATATTTCCCGTATGCTTGGTGTTTTTTTTCGAAAAGCAAGAGGGATGCTTCTTCTTCTTCTTCTCCTTGATTTTATGAGCAATGTACTACCCCTTTAGGGGCTAGAATAATCTCCTCTTTTTTAACAAAAAAGAAGCCATCTTCATGGGTGTGCTACACGAATGCTCCTTCGGTTTTTGCTAGGATTAGCTCCATCTCACCTAAACAGCAATCTGGGTTGGATGCCCTGGTTGTTAAAGTTACTAAATTTTTGTTTGATGTTAATTGGCTGCCTTTTTTGATTTTTTGTATGTCAAACAAAGTACCACTATTTGAACTACTTTTTGCTATCTGTAACGACACTTTACGCATGCAATAACTAAGAAAGAGGGATTGTTATTTACGTTAGTTATAACCGTTATTTTTTTTACCTGAACCTATTTATATTTTTGTAGATTATAAGTTAGGCAACAGCGATAATGGAACATTACAAAAATTTAAAATAACAAGTTTAAATACAGGGTTAAAACCTATCTACAAAAGAAGCGCTGTAATTTCTGTGATTTATGAAGCGCTTCTGTATCTTTGCCTGATGTTGCCCAGAAAATTACAAGATAAAATAGATACAAGAACCCAAGAGGACTCTTTTCGATCTTTGGGTTTACAACAAGATTTGCTAGACTTTTCAAGCAATGACTATCTAGGGTTTAGTAGCTCAAAAAAAATTTTTAATGACGCATCTGCCCTTTTAAAACAGCACAGTCTAGAAGTAAATGGAGCAACTGGCTCCAGACTATTAACTGGAAACCACAGCCTATATATTGATACAGAGAAACAAATATCAGCCTTTCATAACACAGCGTCTGCGCTAATTTTTAATAGTGGGTATGATGCAAATATTGGTTTTTTTGGAAGCGTACCCCAACGGGGAGACGTTATATTTTATGATGCACTATGCCACGCCTCTATAAGAGATGGTATTAGCATGAGCCACGCCAAAGCATACAAGTTCACGCACAATGATTTAGAGGCTCTAGAATCGTTGCTATTGACTCAAAAAAAAGCCAGCACTAGCCAGAGCGATTTTTATGTAGTTACAGAATCTGTTTTCTCTATGGATGGAGATCAGCCAGACCTTGATGCAGTAGCTAGGCTCTGCAAAAAACACAGCGCCTATTTAATTGTTGATGAGGCGCATGCTATTGGTGTTATAGGAAATCAAGGCAAAGGTCTTGTTCAAGAATTGGGTATTGAAAACTTGGTGTTTGCACGCATTGTTACCTTTGGCAAAGCACTGGGTTGTCACGGCGCTTGTATTCTAGGGAGCACACAGTTAAAAGACTATTTAATGAATTTTGCAAGAAGTTTTATGTACACCACAGCACTACCCCCTCATACACTTGCTACTATACAAGCAGCATACAGTGAGCTAACGGTTAATACTGCTGTTGTGAAAAAAGTACAAAACAATATAGCAACATTACAAAAGAGTATCGTTGATGCCCAACTAACAGCTTACTTTATACCAAGTCAATCTGCTATACATTGCTGTATTATAAAAGGCAATAAGGCAACTAGGAATATTTCAGCACTGCTACAAAAAAACAAATTTGATGTCAAAGCTATTTTGTCTCCAACGGTCGCCAAAGGAGAAGAACGCCTGCGTATTTGTTTGCACAGCCATAATAAAGAAGAAGATGTAGCCGCTTTAGTGAAGCTACTTAAAGAATTGCTCCCTCAATAAAAATTAAATCCTAGGTCACCTCCCTAGTATTTTAACAATAGCTTGTCTTTACCCTTTGGTTAAAATAAGCAGATTGTTCTATATATTTACACCATGAAAAACCACACCTATTTCATTACAGGCATCTCTACAGAAGTTGGTAAAACAATAGTTTCAGCGATACTCACAGAGGCATTACAAGCAGATTACTGGAAACCTGTGCAAGCGGGAGAGTTAGAACATAGCGACACACATACAGTGCGACAATTAGTCTCTAATACTAAAACAAAATTTCATGCTTCTGCATTTAATTTAGAAACGCCTATGAGCCCACATGCAGCTGCAAAAATTGACGGTGTTGGTCTCTCAGTAAAAAAAATAAAACGGCCCAAATGCCAAAACAATTTGGTCATTGAAGGTGCGGGAGGCCTCCTAGTGCCCTTAAACGACACACAAACTATTATAGATTTAATCCTCCCAACAGATAAAGTGGTTGTGGTGTCTCGGCATTACCTTGGTAGTATTAACCATACGTTATTAACCATTGAAGCTTTAAAATCAAGGGGGATACCGGTATTTGGTATTGTTTTTAATGGAGCTGAACACCCAAGTACAGAGACGGTTATAACAAAAATGAGTGGAGTTCCTATTTTGGGACGGATCGATGAAGAGCCCTATTTTGATAAAAATGTAGTGAAAGAATATGCTGAAAATTTAAGCGAAGTACTTTAAAATATAAAACCAACAACAAGAACGACATGCGTCATAACAGAGGGTCTAATTTCCAATTGTCATCAAGACATCCTGTGCTTCAAAAAGTGTAACTTTGTACAATGAAATTAACCCAACGTGACCACGCCTATATCTGGCAT
Organism: Minisyncoccia bacterium; assembly: GCA_047616265.1. Lineage (GTDB taxonomy): Bacteria > Bacteroidota > Bacteroidia > Flavobacteriales > Flavobacteriaceae > Patiriisocius. The sequence goes on along the minus strand of JBLHII010000014.1, from coordinate 12,224 downwards.
CCCTTAACCCAGCACCAAACAGCTAGGCCTCCCGTTGGCATTGTAAAAGCAACCGGATCTGTATTGATTGATGAAGACGGAAAGAGCTATATAGACGGTATTGCATCATGGTATACCGCCATGTTTGGACATTGTAACCCATACATTACCCAGGCAATGACAAAACAAATGCAAACGCTAGATTTTGTAATGTTTAGCGGCTTCACGCATGAGCCAGCCGTGCAACTTTCAGAAAAAGTGTTAGCTATCTTGCCTGCCAATCAACAAAAAGTATTTTTCAATGATAATGGTTCTACCGCCGTGGAGGCAGCCATTAAAATGGCCATTCAATACTACCATAATAAAAACGAAAAAAGAGATACTCTTATCGCCTTTGAAGACGGCTTTCATGGCGACACCTTTGGGGCAATGAGTGCTTCGGGATTGTCTTCTTATAATGGCCCTTTTGAAGATTTTTTACTAAACGTAAAACGCATTCCAACGCCGCAAGCTCATAATTTGAATGAAGTTCTGGCGGCGCTTAAAAACATTCTACAAGAAAACAGCTGTGCTGCCTTCATTTTTGAACCACTAGTTCAAGGAGCTGCCGGCATGAAGTTTCATAGCAAAGAAGGTCTGGATGCTTTACTTGCTGTTTGCAAATCCCACGATGTACTTTGCATTGCAGATGAAATCATGACTGGTTTTGGAAAAACAGGCACCAACTTTGCGGTCGACCAGTTAGAACATAAGCCAGACATTATGTGTCTTAGTAAAGCGCTAACAGCGGGCATGTTTCCATTGAGCATTACAAGTTGCACCCAAGAAATTTTTGATGGCTTTTTAAGTCAAGAGGTGCATAAAGGGTTTTTTCATGCCCATACATTTAGCGCTCACCCGATAGGATGCGCTGCTGCGATAGCCAGTATTGAGTTACTTATTTCTCCCGAAATTTTAAAACAACGCGCCTATATAGCCGAAGCCCATCGGGATTTTGCAGCTCGAATAGAGAACCACCCTGGCGTAAAACAAGTACGTTGTAAAGGGGTAATTCTGGCAATAGATCTTTCTGTAGAAATGGAGCGGTATGGAAATTTGCGTGATGATCTTTACCAGTTTTTTATGGATCGAGGTGTGGCGCTAAGGCCTCTAGGAAATACGGTATATGTACTCCCGCCTTATGTAATTGCAAACAATGAGCTTGACACAATATATCAAGCCATAGAAGCAGTGTTGGCTTTTTATAACAGGTAGTTTATCTGCCACGACTATTTCTTTGATATTTAAAGCTGCTACAAAAGTAAGAAGCTTTATTTTTGCATGAAATAAAAAAATCTTGCAAGCACCTATTACTATTTCAGCAATTGCTTCTGTTTCTGCTTTGGGAAATTCTCCTGAAGAAGTTTGGAGGAGTTATGTGTCAAAGAAACCACTATTTATAAAGAAGAAGATAGGGTCTCAAGATGTTTTTGTAAGTGAAATAGCTTCGGAAATAGAAAAAAAATTAGAGGTATTAAGAGCATCAAACCCGAGTTACAAAATACTAGATCGTACCGTTTTGTTAGCGATGTTAGCATCAACGGAAGTCCTTAAAGACCTCCCGTTTCTGAAAAAAAACATGGGTGTAAATATTGGGTCGTCAAGAGGAGCAACCTCTTTATTTGAAAAATACCATACGGCTTTTGCAGCAACTGGAAAAGTATCTCCCTTTACCTCACCCACCACTACTTTAGGAAATATTTCTTCTTGGGTTTCTCAAGAATTAGATACACAAGGAGTTCAAATAGACCAATCTGTTACATGCTCTACAGCAATGCATGCCTTGTTAAACGGGATAGCATGGTTACAGGCAGATATGGCAGATGCTTTTTTGGTAGGCGGCAGTGAAGCAGCATTAACCCCCTTTACTATAGCGCAAATGCAAGCACTAAAGCTGTATACAAAATCCACACAGACCAGTGCCTGTGAATCTATGCGATTTCAAAAAACTAAAAACACAATGGTGCTTGGGGAAGGAGCAGCTGTTGCTGTTTTGGAAAAAGGAATTTCAGTAAATACAAAAGCAATCATTAAAGGCTATGGATTTGGTTCTGAAATACTGGCCCATAATAGCTCCATTAGCGAAAATGCTAACAGCCTTCAGAAAGCGATGAAAATGGCTTTAGAAAAAGCAGCTCTTGATTCTGTAGATGCTATTATAATGCATGCCCCAGGAACCGTAAAAGGAGATGTTGCAGAAAAAAATGCGATTGACATTGTGTTTCAAAAACAGCTTCCATTACTCACGTCAAACAAATGGATGGTAGGCCACACTTTTGCTGCAAGCGGAATGTTAAGTATAGAGATGGCGGTGTATATGTTACAACATAATATATTTATAGAAAACCCTTTTTATAGCAACACTAGAAGCCTTCCTTCATCCATAAAAACAGTACTTGTTAACGCTGTTGGCTTTGGTGGTAATGCAGTGAGTATTATTCTATCTCGCCCAAATTAATTTACGAGTTGTATTTTACCGGTATATAATTGTAGAAAACGCATAAAACTAAAAGAAAAAAAGACTTATTTTTGAATCATGATGGAGACAAAACATAACTGGACCAAAGAAGAGATTTTAGAGATATATAACACGCCTATGATGGAGTTGTTGTATAAAGCTGCAACTGTTCATAGAGCAAATCATAACCCTAATCAAGTGCAGGTTTCTACGTTACTTTCAATAAAAACAGGTGGCTGCCCAGAAGATTGTGGCTATTGTCCTCAAGCGGCGAGATACCACACAGACATTGAAGGAAATGATTTAATGAGTGTGCAACAGGTGAAAGCACAAGCGTTAAGAGCAAAATCTAGTGGAAGTTCTCGAGTTTGTATGGGTGCTGCATGGCGAAATGTAAAAGATGGGCCAGAGTTTGATAGCGTTTTGGAGATGGTACGAACCATTAACAAACTAGACATGGAAGTGTGCTGTACACTAGGTATGATTACCGAAAACCAAGCACAGCGTTTGGCAGAAGCAGGGCTATATGCATACAATCATAACTTAGATACCAGTGAAGATTATTATAAAGATGTTATTTCCACGAGAGCATTTCAAGATAGATTAGACACCATAGACAATGTACGTAAAACCAACGTAACAGTTTGTAGTGGAGGTATTATTGGGATGGGAGAAGCCATTGAAGACAGGGCAGGAATGTTAGTAGCACTTGCGCGTTTGAGCCCACAACCGGAAAGCACCCCTATTAATGCCTTAGTTCCTGTAGAAGGAACTCCAATGGAGGAGATAGCGCCGGTATCTATTTGGGAAATGATACGTATGGTTGCTACTACCCGTATTGTGTTACCTAATACACAAGTGCGTTTGTCTGCAGGGAGAACACAAATGTCTCGTGAGGGACAAGCAATGTGTTTCTTTGCGGGAGCTAACTCTATTTTTGCAGGAGATAAGTTATTAACAACGCCAAATCCAGATGTGCATGAAGACATGAAAATGTTTGAGTTGTTAGGATTGGAGCCTATGAAACCTTTTGTAAAGAAAGAGCAACCTGAAACAGTTGACGCTCAATATTCTATATATAAAGATCAAGGAGAAAAGCCAAAATGGACACGTCCAGGTCATACAATTGAACGCAACGTGGAGGCAAAAGCGAAGGCAAAAAGCTAGTATTTCAAACTGGTTTTAAAATTTTATAACCATGAAATCCTTTTTTACAATCGGTAGATTATTAACAACAACACTTTTCTTTGCACAAGCTTTTTCTGGGGATGAAGATGTTAAGGTTAACATAGGGGTAAACACTCAAGCACACACAACAAGGGTTTTAGGAACCTTAGCCTAGGATTAAAAACGTTGGTGCTCGTGTTCTGGTATTCGTTATTTCTTTTCAAGCGGATTTGGTCTGTTTGGGGAAATTCAGGTACCTATTGTAAAACATAATGAAGATGATCTATTGCCTGCTGTAGCGTCAAAAAAAGAATTAAATAACGAATTTAACGCTGCTATAGGTGCGTCTTTTAATTTGTAAATTCGCGAAGTTTTTCAAAAATCATAGCAGATTCCCATCCACGATATAGCAGGTAATCTGCTATTTTTTTTCGCTTTTTTTGGCTATCTGTTTCTCCTAAAAGTTGTGCAGCTCTCTTTTCAAATAAAATATCAAAAGTATCTAGATATTCACTTTCAGGGATTTCTTTAAGTGCCAATTTGAGGTTATATACCGAAATATTACGCATTTTTAACTCTCGCGTGATTCTATTTCTTCCCCATTTTTTTTGTCTAAATTTTCCACGAGCAAAAGCTTGTGAAAATCGAGTTTCATTTAAAAAGTTATGCGTTAATAAGTGCCCCATTATTTCATCAATGGCCTCTGGTATCATGCGCATCTCCCGAAGCTTCTTGCTAACTTCTTGATGACAACGCTCTTGGTAGGCACAGTATTTTTCAATACGCCTTTTAGCCTGCTCTACGGTATATGTTTTGTGGGTGAAATTCATTGTATCATTCAAAAATACACTTTAAAATAATGCGGCGCTTCTGTTTTACTACCTACTAGCAAACTATCTAAAACAAAAAAACCCTTCTCTGCTAAAGCAAAGAAGGGTTATGGTTATTTTAGTCTATCACCATTCTTGTCAAAGAAATGATATTCTAGATACGTGTAAGCATCTCTTGGTTGTATTTTCACCCATTTTTTATGCTCCATAAACCACTTATGGCGCATTGATGGAAACCCTTTTGTTAAAAAGGCTGCTATAAAAGGATGCGTACTTAACGTAACATCTTTATAGTCTTTTTTAAAGAGCCTTTTAAGCTCTTCGGTAATCTTCTGTACCACCACGATTGGCGCCTCTATCTCACCAATTTCACCCCCTGGGGCTTCTTCACTGGTTTTGATATTCATTTCTGGCCTAACGCGTTGGCGTGTAATTTGTATCAACCCGAATTTACTTGGTGGTAGGATTTTGTGTTTTGCTCTGTCATTTTTCATTTCCTCACGAAGATGATCAAACAGCCTCTTACGATTGGCAGCATTTGCCATATCAATAAAGTCAACCACAATAATTCCTCCCATATCCCTTAGCCGTAATTGTCTTGCTACCTCACTGGCTGCAATGATATTTACTTCTAGGGCTGTATCTTCTTGGTTTTTGCTTTTAGTACTACGGTTACCACTGTTCACGTCAATAACGTGCATGGCTTCTGTGTGTTCAATCACCAAATAGGTTCCTTTGGTACTTGAAACAGTTCTACCAAAGCTAGTTTTAATTTGTCTCTCGATACCATGTTTTTCATACATAGGTATTTTTGAGTCATAAAACTTAACGATACTTTCTTTACCAGGTGCAATTTCTTGCACATAATCTTTTATTTGTAAATAGAGTGTTTCATCATCAATATGAATTGCTGAGAATTGGTCGTTAAACACATCTCGTATCATAGAGGCGCCTCTATTTAACTCACTGAGCACTTTACTTGGGTGGTGAGCACCTTGTAGCTTTTTGCACATCGCTGTCCAGCGATCTACTAAACCTTGTAAGTCTTTATCCAGTTCTGCTACTTTTTTGCCTTCTGCTACCGTACGTATAATAACACCAAATCCTTTAGGTCTTATGCTCGTAATTAAGCGTTTTAACCTTTCTTTTTCTTCTCGGCTTTCTATTTTTTGAGAAACAGAAATACGGTCAGAGAAAGGGACCAACACAATATAACGGCCAGCTATAGATAGCTCACTGCTTATACGGGGTCCTTTTGTGGAAATGGGTTCTTTTACTACTTGTACCAGAATAGATTGATTGGATTTTATAGCACTATTAATGCCTCCATTCTTATCAATCTCCTTTTCAAATGGGAAATCTTTTAAAGAATACTCTTTAAGTTTACCTGTGCTTACACGTTTTACAAACTTCAACAGAGAAGCTACTTTAGGTCCTAGATCATGATAGTGTAAAAAACCATCTTTTTCATAACCAACATTGACAAATGCGGCGTTAAGACCTGGCATACTTTTGCGAATTTTAGCGAGAAATACATCTCCTACCGCAAAATTGTTTGCCTCTTCTTCTTTGTTTAGCTCGATGAGTCTTCCATCTTTTAAAAGAGCAAAATCAACTTCTTGTGAACTGGATCTAATAAATAATTCGTAGTTCACGGTACATTAATTTATATCCGCTTTTAGCAAGGGCACTATTGCCGTTTGCCTCCAACAGATGGATTAAACAATAATTATCACAGGTTTTTTTTGTAATTCTGAAATAGTATTTTCATAAAATATCAGAAAAAACCCGACGAAATGCTAACTTATAAAAGCTAATTAATAAGGATAGTATTTCATTTTCAAAGAACTCAACTATGGAACATTATTGAAAACTCCATAGGTACTTAAAAGAAAAAAGTAGTGTATAACTACTTTTTCTTGTGACGGTTAGCGCGTCTTCTTTTCTTACGCTTGTGCGTAGCTACCTTATGTCTTTTTCTTTTTTTACCACTTGGCATATTTGATAGTTTTATGGTGCCTCACAGAGTAAGGCTATTAATATTATTTTACTTCAACGTTTGTTTTTACACTCTCAACAAATACTTTTGCCGGCTTGAAAGCTGGAATGTTGTGTGCGGGTATTTTAATCGTAGTATTTTTTGAAATATTACGACCTGTTTTTTCTGCCCTAGTCTTGATAATAAAGCTTCCAAAACCTCTAAGGTACACATTATCTCCACCTTCTAATGAAGTTTTTACCTCGTTCATAAATGTTTCTACAGTAGCTTGAACATCTCCTTTTTCCATTCCTAGTTTCTCTGAAATCTTAGCTACGATATCTGCTTTCGTCATGTCTTTCTTTTTTTAATGTAAGTAATCATTTTTTCAAGACGGCAAATATAGGAATTTTAAAATCAATATATCAAAACGTAATGCATTAAAATATAATTACATAAAAGCTACCTTTGTGATATGAAAGAAACTTTGGATTTTTTTGCTAAAAATCTCATTGATTGGTACTTAGACAATAAACGAGATCTCCCTTGGAGAAGCACGAAAGACCCCTATTTTATTTGGTTATCTGAAATTATTTTACAGCAAACTCGGGTTGCACAAGGAACCCCATATTATTTTGCATTTGCAAGAGAATTTCCTGATGTAAAATCATTAGCAAACGCTCCCCAAGAGCAGGTCCTTAAATTATGGCAAGGATTAGGGTACTATTCTCGCGCAAGAAACTTGCATATAGCAGCCCAGTATGTAACTAATGAATTAAATGGAACATTTCCATCTACTTATAAAGGGCTTCTTGAACTAAAAGGAGTAGGAGATTACACGGCAAGTGCCGTAGGGTCTATTTGCTTTGACTTGCCCACGGCGGTGGTCGACGGAAATGTATACCGTGTTTTGTCTCGTTTATTTGGAATTGCAACGCCCATTAACAGCACTCAAGGAGTTAAGGAGTTTAAAGCCTTAGCGCAGCAACTTTTGGATATCTCGCAACCGGGCACTTTTAATCAAGCAATGATGGAGTTTGGCGCGCGTTTTTGCATACCTCAAAACCCAAATTGTAATCAATGCATTTTTCAATATAAATGTGACGCTTATAAAAACAATCACGTAGGGACGCTTCCGGTTAAGTTGAAAAAATTAAAAGTAAAAAAGCGTTATTTTAATTATATCGTCATACTCTCTGAAGATGACCATACCGTATTACAACAACGCACTCAAAAAGGAATTTGGCAACAACTGCATGAGTTTCCATTGGTGGAAACACAAAACGAAGTCGATGAGTCTGATTTGCGAAAAGAACACCAATTTGATCATATTTCAGAATTATATGGTATTGAGGCTCTTACCTTGTATCAAGAAACATCTGTGGTTCATAAGCTTTCTCACCAACACCTTTATACGCGTTTTTGGATTGCTCATACTCAAACTAAATTAGACAAAGGAACGCCGTTTAAGGAGATTCGTCAATTTGCAGTGCCCGTGTTGATAAGTAACTTTATTTCAGACTTTGCAAGCTTTAATTAAATGGTTTTTTTAAGTATATTTAATTTTCAAAAAGTACCTTTGTAGACTTAAATTTCAGAACACATGAGCGGCACAATAAATAAAGTAATGTTGATAGGGCATACAGGAGATGAAGTGAAAATGCACTATTTTGAGGGTGGAAACAGCATTGGCCGTTTTCCATTGGCAACCAATGAGACATATACCAACCGCAACACTGGTGAGCGAGTAAACAACACAGAGTGGCATAATATTGTGGTGCGTAACAAGGCTGCTGAAGTTTGCGAAAAGTATCTTAAAAAAGGCGACAAGGTATATATTGAAGGACGTCTAAAAACACGCAAGTGGCAAGATGAAAAAGGATTAGATCGCTACAGTACAGAAATCCAGTGCACAGATTTTACCTTTTTAACTCCTAAAGCAGAGGGCATTGCCTCGCCTCAGCCACAACAGCCAGTTGCTACCCCGGAACAAGTTTCAGCGCCAGTACAGGATCAACCCCAGACAGAAGGAGACGATTTGCCCTTCTAGTAGAAACCAACACACTTATTTTGGATATAGAACCTCCTAGTTTATTATTTTTCACACTTATACACGGTGTCCATATTGCTAGTGTTGCCGTCTTTTTTATACTGTTATTGTTTTCTGCTCTTATTTCTGGTGCAGAAGTTGCATTTTTCTCATTAACACCTACAGACCTTGAAGCTGAAGATAATACAGGAGCCTCTCGGAAAATAAAAATTGTTTCTTTACTATTAGAAAAACCTAAGAAGTTATTGGCTACAATTTTAGTAGCAAATAACTTTATAAACATAGCCATAGTACTTCTTTTTGATGCGCTAGGACAGGTATGGTTTGCCGATTTAAACCAGGTATACTTTGGTGTTAATATTCGTTTTGTAGTTGAAGTGGGTATGGTTACCTTCTTGATTTTGCTTTTTGGCGAAATTTTACCTAAAATATACGCAAGCCGTAACAGCATTCAATTTGCAAGTTTCATGGCATACCCCTTAAAAGTGTTGGATGTTTTATTTGCACCTTTAAGCATCCCCATGCAAGCTATTACTGTTTCTATTCAAGACCGGTTTGGAAAACAGAAATCTAGTCTTTCTGTGGGCCAATTATTTCAAGCCCTAAAACTTACAGACGAAAAAGATACCACTACCGAAGAGCAAAAGATACTCCAAGGTATCGTTACTTTTGGAAATACAGACACCAAACAGGTGATGAAAAACAGGATGGATATTTTTGCGTTGAGCGAAGATCTTTCTTACCAAGAAATTGTACCCGCTATTATTGAAAATGGCTATTCCCGTATTCCAGTGTATAAGGACAATGTAGACACTATTACAGGTATTTTGTATGTAAAAGATTTAATCCCGCATATCGGTTTTGAAACATTAGACTGGACCGATCTGATTCGCGAACCTTACTTTGTGCCAGAAAACAAGAAGCTAGATGATTTGCTTAATGAGTTTAAGAAAATGAAGACGCATTTGGCTATTGTTGTAGATGAGTACGGTGGTACAAGCGGTCTCATTTCTCTTGAAGATATTATAGAAGAAATTGTAGGAGAGATTAGCGATGAGTTTGATGATGAAGATTTGGTGTTCTCTAAGCTGGACGAAAATAATTATGTATTTGAAGGTAAAACAGCATTGAAAGATTTTTATAAAGTAATAGAACTAGAAGAGACTGCTGTTTTTGAGGATTATAAAGGAGAAGCAGAAACCTTGGCAGGGTTTTTATTAGAAATATCTAAGGGCTTTCCAAAAAAGCACGAAGTCATTACCTATCATAACTATGTATTTACGATTGAGGCCTTTGAAAACATGCGTATCAAACAAATAAAATTAGCTATAGTACCAGATACCCTATGAAAATCTGCATTCTTTCTTTAAGTTGTGTGCTCCTTCTTGGATGTGCCGAAACTGTGATCATAAAACCCATGGCAAAACTTCGTCTTGACTATCCTGAGGCTGCCTATAAAAAATCAGAAACGAATTGTGAATATGATTTTGACATCAATGACCAGGCTACCTTGGTGAAAACAAGAAATTGTGGTACCAGGCTTAACTACCCAAACATGAATGCTGCAGTATATATTACCTATCAAGAAGTTCGTAATAATAATTTAGATTCGCTGTTGTATGATGCCCAAAAACTCGCATACAACCATGATAGAAAAGCGATTAGTATTCCAGAAAAGCTATTTATAAACCAAGAGCATAACACCTATGGCGTTTTCTACAGTATTAATGGAGATGCAGCTTCGCAATCTCATTTTTACCTTACAGATAGCGTTCAAAATTTTGTAACAGGCTCCCTCTATTTTGATGCCACTCCAAATTTTGACTCTATCTACCCTGCTGTTGTATACTTGCGCGAAGATATCATGCATCTCATGGAAACGCTTGAGTGGAAGTAAGGGGTGATAAGCGAAACGTTTTGTCGCAGGTATTTTTAAAAAGAATTCAGGAATTTTAACAGGTTTTGTTGGTCCTCTATGCATGAGGCTTCGCGGTCTTTTTTCTTCACATTCTTCATCATTTCATAATTTAATGTCACCTTTGTAGGGTATGAAAAGCATAGATAAAAAGTGGTTATATTTAATCATTCTCTCCATCGTTTGGGGGAGTTCTTTTATATTGATTAAAAAGGCCTTGGTAGGCCTAGCACCCCTTCAATTAGGTGCTTTACGCACCTTATTTGCAGCTATATTTTTGTTGCTTATTGGGTTTAGATCTTTAAAAAAAATAAGGAAACACGAATGGAAATGGATTGCTATTTCTGGATTTCTTGGCACCTTTATTCCAGCCTTTTTATTTGCCTTTGCTGAAACCCAGATTGACAGCGCGGTGGCTTCTATTTTAAACTCAACCACACCCATTGTTACCCTTATATTAGGTGCTGTGTTGTTTAAGATTGTGTTTTCCAAAAACCAACTCATTGGGGTTGTTATTGGGCTTGTTGGTAGTTTGTTATTAATCTGGACTGGCGCAGATGTGAATCCTAATCAAAATTATTGGTATAGTACTTTGGTGTTAGCAGCTTCTATTTGTTATGCCTTAAATGTAAATATTATTAAAAGGTATCTTCAAGAAATACCGCCTATGGCTATCGCAGCAGGAAACTTTAGTATCCTACTAATTCCCTCGTTTTTAGTGCTTATTTTTTCTGGTTTCTTCCAACTTGAATTTATAGATAACCCCGCCTTACATGTGTCTTTGGGGTATTTGGTTGTTTTGTCTATTGTTGGTACAGGAGTGGCTAAGGTGGTGTTCAATAAGCTCGTACAATTAAGCACGCCCGTATTCGCTACTTCGGTAACATATACCATTCCTATTGTTGCTTTGTTTTGGGGAATGCTAGATGGTGAGCGCTTTACGGCTTTTCAAGCAGGTGCTACCGCCTTTATTTTATTAGGGGTATTGTTAATCAACAGGAAGTAAGTGTCATTTTTTAACTACTTGTATCACTCGTTTTTGACCGCTCCCATTTCTTAATTCTAAAAAATAGCTACCGCTGCTCCATGATGAGGTGTTGATGGTGTTCTTGTATTCTTGAACTTCCCATATTGTTGAACCCAGTAGGGTAGTAACCCGCATAGCGCTAATCTCACTCATGTTTCTTCCAGTAACATACAAAGCCGTATCTGCAGGATTGGGGTGTACTTTTATGGTGTTTAACTGCGTGTCTCCTGTGCTTAAAATAAGTTGGTTTTCATACCATACGATCGTGTCGTCGTTTTGCGAGGATCGCACTGCATCAAGATCACCATCGTTGTCTATGTCAACGGCTAAGCATTTCGATCCAACAAATTCGCTTTCTATTATCATAGGTGCGCTAAATGTGCCCAAACCATCCACATTTTCATACCACTTTAAATTTGGACTGTTTGTTGTCGATACAAGAATGTCTATGTCTCCATCGTTATCTATATCACCCGTCTTTATACCTCCCGTTTTGCTAGTTAATGTTATATTTATTTCCTCACTAAAATTACCTGTACCACCTATATTTTTGTACCATACTATTCTATCCAATGCAGAGTAAGCAGCTAGAACATCTATAAACCCATCATTGTCAAAATCTGCTAGTAACGTGGTTTTAGCAGTACTTCCATTTCCGCCTATTTCTTGCTTTGCATTAAAGTTTCCAAAACCATCTATATTCTCAAACCACCACACATTAATGGCACCAGAAGAAGTGCTTACTAAATCTAAATCACCATCATTATCTAAATCTTCCATG
>JBLHII010000013.1:0-20142 GCA_047616265.1 Minisyncoccia bacterium | reverse complement strand
CTTTGGAGAGCAATATGTATACCTAGACAAAAAGGCAAATAGAGTCTACATGTATGACAAAGCGTACGTAATATATCAAGATGTACGTATTGATGCCGGGCTTATTGTACTAGACTATAATACCAATGAAATCTATGCAAAAGGAATTGATAGTGCAGGAACATACACACAACGCCCTATTTTTAAACAAGGGAAAAACGTGGTAGAACCAGATTCTATAAAATATAATTATAGTTCTGAAAAAGCCCTAGTACATAACTCTAGAGGAGAAGAGCAAAGCTTCAGATATATTGCAGAAACCACTAAAAAAGTAAACGACTCTGTTATCTATTTAAGCAATGTGAAATTTACCACTTCCAAGAATATAGAAAATCCAGAATATTATTTTTATACAAGAAGAGCCAAGTTTGTTCCAAAAAAGAAAATTGTTACCGGTATCACCAACATGTACATTGCCAATGTTCCTACGCCCATAGGGCTCCCTTTTGCTTTCTTTCCCTTAACTGAAGACAGACAGTCTGGGTTTATAATTCCAACCATTGGTGAAAACAACAATCGTGGATTTTTCTTCCAAAACGGAGGGTATTATTTAGCACTTTCAGACTATATGGACCTTACACTTTTAGGAGATTATTACAGCAACGGGAGTTTTGGGCTGCGCGCAGAATCTAGTTATGCTTTGAAATATAAATTTCGAGGAAATATTAACATGCGTTTTGAAAGCTTAATTAATAGTGAACGCGGTTTTCCAGATTACAGCCAGAGTTCCTCATATAATATCCAGTGGAATCATTCGCAGGATCAAAAATCGAGTCCGAGTTCTCGTTTTAATGCCTCTGTTAACTTTGGTAGTAGCCGTTATTTTCAACAATCTATCAACCAATACAACAATTCTAGCGCGTTAGTAAACACTTTAAACTCTTCAGTAAGTTATTCAAAAACTTTTGAAGGAGAACCACAGATAAACACTTCGGTGGCGCTTAATCTGCAACAAAGCACACAAACCGAAAAGATTAATTTATCACTGCCAAACCTCAACGCTAACATGGCCAGGGTATTTCCGTTTGCCCCAAAAAATGGTGCAAAAAAGGGAATTATTCAAAATATAAATTTCCAATATGATGTTGCGGCTCAAAACAGAATTCAAACTTCCGATTCTTTGTTTTTAAAATCTGAAATGTTTGACAACGCTTTGATTGGAATACAACACAGAATCCCCTTAAGCACCAATTTTAAAATATTAGATTACTTAAGTGCATCTGCAGGAACTACATTTACAGAGACCTGGACCTTCACTACGTTTGACCAACGCTATGATGAAAGTTTAAACGAAGGAAATGGCGGCGTAGTAAGAGATACCGTTCGTGGCTTTGATAGTTATAGAACCTATAACCTCAACCTTAGTCTAGGAACAACGCTGTATGGAACTTTTAATTTAGGTGATGAAAATAGTAAAATACAAAAGATACGTCACGTGATGAGACCCTCTGTATCTTACAATATAAACCCAAGCTTTGAGCAATTTTATGATGAGTATGTAATTCCTGTTACCGCAGATCCAGAGATAAATGAAGAAATTGTCCAGTACTCTAGATTTGAAAACACTCTTTTTGGAGCACCTGGACAAAGGTTTACCAGTAGTATAGGGCTTGGTCTTAGCAACACCTTAGAAGCCAAAGTTCGGGATAGCGATACGGCAGCTACCAAACCAAAAAAGAGAATACTACTTAATAATTTAAATTTTGGGTCGGCATATAATGTTGCTGGAGACTCTTTACAGTGGAGTCCTGTCAATGTATCTGGATCCATACCTATTATTCCTAAACTTGATGTTAATTTTAATGGAAGTCTAGATCCTTACGCGCTAAGCAACGACAATCAGCGTATTGATGTTTTCAACATAAGTAACGGTGGGAGTCTTTTTAGACTTACACGTGGAAACATAAGTATTAATTACTCCTTTTCAAGCAAAGACTTCAAGAAAAAAGAACAAGACAAAGACCCTGATGATCAAACATTTAGAAATGGAGGACGCCAGGATGACCTGTTTGGAGACAATACAACCAGGTTTGGCAACAACACCTTTGACGACGACGACGACGACGATGTTGATACTATTACCAATAAAGACTGGTACAACTTCACCATTCCATGGGATTTGCGAATGGCATACACCATTACGTATGGCAACCAAAAACGTGAAAATGAAATCTCATCACAATCCCTTATGTTTAGCTCCAATTTAGAATTAAGTCCGCGTTGGAAAGTTGGTATGTCTTCTGGGTATGACTTTAAAAACAAAGGAATTACCACAACACAATTTCGCTTTCAACGCGATCTTGAGAGTTGGAAAATGAGCTTTAACTGGACACCTATTGGATCTGTAAACACATCATGGTATTTCTTTATTGGTATTAAGTCTAGTGTCCTTAGTGATATTAAATATGATAAACGCAGAGAAGCTGACCAACGATTATAGTGTCATTTCTTCCTCCTAGAAATACATTCCTTACTAAAAAGCTAGCTAGCTAGCTATATATCACAAAAATTTGATAGCTTCGTTACAAGAAAAAACCCATGAAAAAAATAATACACACAAACAAAGCCCCTGCTCCTATTGGGCCGTACAATCAAGCCGTACAATCTGGAAACATGCTTTACACCTCTGGACAAATTGCTATTAATCCAGCAACAGGAGCTTTGGAAACAGAAAATATAACATCAGAAACAACCCTGGTAATGGAAAATCTAAAAGCAGTTTTAGCTGCTGCAGGCATGACCTTTGAGCATGTTATTAAAGCAAGTATTTTTGTGAGTGACATGCATAATTTTTCAGCCATTAATGAAGTATATGCTTCTTATTTTAACGAGGCTACAGCACCTGCAAGAGAAACAGTTGAAGTTGCTAATCTTCCTAAGTTTGTAAATGTTGAGATTTCTATGATGGCTAGCTTTTAAAAGAAATGAGGAATCGAACAGGGGGTTGTAATGCTGTGTCTCTACTTTTTAAAAGCGTTTGAGGGAACCGTATTATTATTTTTCTAAACCCTCATTATAGGTTGCTGGAAAACTAGTATCATCTGGAACAAAAGGAGCTTCTGTTTCCTGCTTTTCTACCGTTAGCTTCTTATTGAATAATTTTTCCATCAACTCGCTAAGGGTATTAAAATCTACAGAGTATGACATCCCAAGGCCTTGTTCGAAAATTTGATCTTCACCAATAAACTGAATATCGGCTTGACGGTTAAAAAAGTTCATTCTCAACGTTCCATCTTCATTAATAAGCCATTGTACTTCAATATCTCCTGCTATAGCCGTTTCATTGGCTCCTCCTACAGGGATACCTACCTTACCATTAATTAAGATGCGCTCATTGATTTGACTTTGGAGCGAAATACCTACTCGATCTGCAGTTTCTTGATTGGGCAATCTGCTTCCTTGAGAATAATCCAAGCCAATGTTGAATTTTCCCTCTTCGTCTGCAAACAACTCATTCACCAAATTACTGACCCTATCTGCCAAGGTTCCTGCAAAGTTCGCCCCTCCTAAACCATCATTTACAAAACTACCTGTGGTTAATAAAAAGATAGCTTGCTTCTCTCTATCTTCTTTGTTTTGTAGTTTAAATTCCAATTCACTTTTTACCGTAGAGCCTGTTCGTGGGAAGTCTATTCTAAAATTTAATTCTGGTTGTATAATTTCTCCGGTTAGATCGACTAAAACATCCACAGGTATTTTTCTGTTAAACGAGGGGTTGTCTAGCAAGACTGCTGGGTTTGCATCTGTACCGTATTTGGCGCTAATATTTAGACGTGCACGATCAGGTTCACCGTCCCAGTTGATATTTCCACCTGGAACTACTGCTATCTTTTTTTGAATAATACCGCTATATCTAAAATCATACAACCCTTCAATCACGGTAAACTCTCCCCACATATTAAATTTCCCTTTCGTGTCTAGACGTATCAACAATGTTCCTGCCCCACGCCCCTTGAGCGTAGAATTATTTACCTTATCAATCACTACTTCTACCTCAGCATTCTTATTTATGTCTAAGTCAAAATCTACAGAAAGCCCTTTAATTTCTTTTTTTATTATTTTCCTACCAATTATACTAGCACGCTTCTCTTCTGGAGAAAGAAACTTAATAAAACTATCATCCCCAATAGACTCTGTATCACTCAACGGAATTTTAAACGTAGTACCCTGCTCTGTTGTAGCAAACACTTTAATTGCTAGTGCATCAATAGGCCCTATTATATCTGCATTTCCGCTAATAAAAGAGGTCCCGTAATAAAGCTCATCATCATCGGGAGGAGTGTCCAAAACCAACAATCTATCCTGCGCTAGTATGTCGAGGTCTAGCAACCAATCTCTGAAGTTATTATGAACCGCTTTACCAGAAAATATTCCTTTGGTATCAAATTTTGTGTCTGTGATTTCCGTAGCGATAATTTGAAGGGTATCTTTTGAGACAATCATTTGCGTGCTATTAGCTAGGTCAAAATCTACATTAAGATATGGGATTTTTAATCCACTATTTTTTAAATTTATTCTTCCTAGTAGTTCTGGAGCTTTATAATTACCTATTATCTGCAAAGCACCAGAGGCCTCACCCCTAATATCTGTAAGTACATTTGCACCAAAGGGTGTTAACGCCTGTAAGTTGAATTCATTTAATCTAACATCAAGGTCTATTTGAGTCTCTTTAGGAGCTAAGTCAATGGTTCCAATTACACCAATAGATTTAACATACTCATTAATAAGGGTTGTATTTACGGTGTATTTAGTAAGATCTTCGTTGCCATCAATATCCAAGGTGAGGTCTCCAAATGCAATAGTATTAATTATAACATTGTCAATCGTTATGTTAGAGTTTGGGTAGTAGGCTCCTTTTTCATGTAAAAATGACAACGTCCCGTTTGTATTTCCAGAAACTTGCAAACTATCAATAGATGGAATGATATTCCCAATATTTACATCCTTAAAACGAACCTTTAAATCTTTATAAGTAGAGTCTCTAATAACACCTGCAAATGCAATTTCCTCTTCATTATAATTGAGCTGTAATGAATCGATTGCTATGGAGTTAAAGCGGTCATCAAAAACTACTTTATTCTTTTTATTATTGGTTTCATTAACGAACCAACTATTTTTTTTATAAGAAATCTCAGACTTTTTTATTCCTACAACAGACTTCCCTTCTGGGTTGATCGTATAGTACAGGGCCAAGTCAAAAAGGTCTTCTTTTTGAGGTCCTCCTTTAAACACAGACTGAACATACAAGGTATCGTTATAAGTCTTATTTATCAAGCTAAAATCAATTACATCATAAACACCCGTGTACACAGAATCTACACTTACATATGTGTTATACAGCGGGTTATCATTATCTACCTGCACTCTTACTTTACCAAAGTAATTGTTATTAAAGAGCATTTCGGGAGATTTAAAATCTAACTGAAACTTAGATTTATCTGAAGACACAGAACCTTTAATTCTTGAATTTTCACCAAGTTGAATTTGAGGCACGAAAACTTCTATTATCTTATTATACACAGAAAGATCATAGTCTATGTATTGATTAGTAGTAACCTCTTCTGGTATATAGTTGGCATACATACTCCCCAGGCCATTTCTAAATAAATTTGAGATATCTTGGATTAAAAACTTCCCAGAAACTTTACCATTAACGATGTCTGGTGAGTTTATATCAATGACGCGCTCTTCATTTTCAAAAGAAGAAATAATATTAAAATCATCAAAGTAAAAATCATCGTGCTCATTCTGGTAAAATGTTTCTTGAAATGAAAAGGAGCCAACAACGTCATCAATGGTCGTTCCATCCATATCGACCCTCACCTTTCCTGTAAATACGGAAATACTATCCCTTTTAAAAAGGTTAAGTTTGTTTAGTTCTGCATAGTAAACATCAGCCTCGAAGTCATATTGATTAAAGGCTTTTGACACATCTACCAACCCTTTAAAATTTAACTGCACATTAGGGTCATCTATGGCTAGGTCTCCGTTAAAAACAGGGTCTTTTAACGCGCCTTGTATTGAAATATTCTTATAATCATAGCCCTCAAATCCAAATGAAGATATATTCCCTTGTAGACGCATGTCCAAGGTTTGCTGAGTAAACCCGCGCCCGTCAAAATCTAAATTAGCAGACACCTTTCCTAGCGCTGAGGTTTCTGTCAAAAGACCGATATCAAAAGCAGATAAGATTAGGTTTCCTGAATACGTTGCTCGGTCTGTATTGCTGTAGTCATCTATTGTGAGTATGGCTTCTGCACGTCCAATACCACTCAAAAAGGTAGCTTTCGTCACTAATTTAGTCGTATTAATTTGGGTATTTCCATCATAATCAAACACCCCTAAATTTTTCAATTCATCTGGTAGTAATGGCCCAAGAATATTAGGCAAAAAGCGTCTTAAATCGTAATAACTTGTTGTAATGTCATGGCGCTTGAAATTAATCTTAAAAGCATTGGTACCTTTTACAAGGTCCTTAAAATAAAAATCTCCAGCTATTTTTGTATTTCCGGTACCTATGGACCCTTTGGTAAAAGAAAAATCATTTAAAGTTCCGTTGAAGCTTCCTTTGAAATCAAGAATTTGATTGGTTCCAAACTCATTATAAAAACCATTAAGATCGTTGGTTGCTATTTTAGATTCAAGAAAATCTCCCCTAAAAACGACTGTATTTTCAAAATCTGAAAAACCATTGGTCTCATAATTCATGACCAAGTCACCCAAAAGCATACTTTGAGCTGTCTGAAGCTTCATGTCTTTTAATATCATTTCCTTGGGCGTATACGAAAACTGTGTTTTTAAGGCTTCAATCTCAAATCCACGGGTAGCAGACAGGCTTATAGACTGGACATTAGCAAAAAATTCTGGCCCTATTATTCTAAATTCTTTAGCAACAGCGTGTACCTTTTTAAGGTCAAATAACAAAGGTGATGACAGGTTTTCATCGGTAATTTTAATGTGGCTGTTTTCTATCACCACATCATCTCCAAAAAGCTTAAATATGGAGCTACGTTTGGTTCCAGAATTAAAAGAATTTACAAAAGTATACATGTTGTCTTTCAACTCATCTTTATAGGTTTTCACAAAAAGCTTTGCATCGGTTAGTTTAATATACCCTAGACTAACATCTCCTTTTATTGCATTTGAAAAACTTAAAATATTGGTTTGTACCTGCTTGCTATATATTAGTGTATCTTGGTGATGGTCTTTAATGTGTACGCCACGAGCATCTATTTTGCCGAGCCAATTTAACCCTATTCTATCTATGGATATTTCAGCATCGTACACTGTCTGTAAATGGTCGGTAAGCTTTACTGCTAGTTTTGTTTGAACAGAGGGAAGGGATAAAAAAATAACCAATAGTGTAACAAGCAACACTAATATTGCAAATAATCGAACTATTATTTTTCTTAATTTTTTGATACGCTTATAAAGTTATAATTTTACATTCAATAAATATGCCTTAATCCAATGATAGAAAAAAATTGTTATATTCTTGGTATTGAATCCTCTTGTGATGATACTGCTGCGGCCGTCATTAATAACGGGGTTATCTTAAGCAATGTTGTGGCCACACAAAAAATTCATGAAGCTTACGGTGGCGTGGTTCCAGAGCTTGCCTCTAGAGCACACCAACAAAACATTGTACCCGTGGTTCACCAAGCGTTACAACTAGCAAATATCGATAAAAAACAACTAAGTGCCATAGCCTTTACAAGAGGTCCTGGATTGATGGGGTCTCTATTGGTAGGAACCTCATTTTCAAAGTCTTTAGCCTTTGGTTTGGACATTCCGCTTATAGATGTAAACCACATGCAGGCACATATATTGGCTCATTTTATTAAAGCAGAAGGTCAAGAAGCACCTAGTTTTCCTTTTTTAGCCCTTACGATTAGTGGCGGGCATACCCAAATTGTAAGGGTAACTAGTTATTTTGATTTGGAGGTTATTGGGCAGACTATAGACGATGCTGTTGGTGAAGCTTTTGACAAAAGTGCTAAAATATTAGGGCTACCCTACCCTGGTGGACCATTGATAGACAAGTATGCGCAACTTGGAGATCCAAAAAGATTTCCATTCCCAAAACCAAAAGTAAGCCCCTTAGATTTTAGCTTTAGTGGTCTAAAGACTTCTGTGTTATATTTTATTCAAAAAAATGTAACAGAAAATCCAGACTTCATAGCACAAAATATGGAAGATATTTGTGCTAGCCTTCAATACACAATTGTTTCCTATTTAATGGATAAGCTTAAAAATGCTGTAAAGCAAACAGGAATTAAAGAAGTTGCAATTGGAGGGGGTGTTTCTGCAAATAGTGGCATAAGACAAGCACTTAAGGAAGCAGAAAATAAATATGGTTGGAAAACACATATTCCAAAATTTGAATTTTGTACAGACAATGCTGGTATGATTGCAATGGTAGGAGAATTAAAATACAAGCAAAAGCAATTTGCAGATGCCAATATAACAGCAAATGCAAGAATGAAATTATAATGAGCACACCGTAAAACACATAACCAATGCAACTATTTTACAGCCCAAACCTTAGCCCTAAAGATGCTCAACTTGTTTTTAACAAAGAAGAAAGTCGGCATATTGGAAAAGTATTAAGAAAACAAATAGGAGATGTCTTGCACCTTACCAATGGAGAAGGAATGCTTTTCACCGCTAGACTTGAAAGCAACGACCCTAAACATTGCATAGCAACCATTACAGCCGTTGAAGAAAAAAAACCACTGCCCTACACCTTGCACTTGGCGATAGCACCCACAAAATTAAATGACAGATTTGAGTGGTTATTAGAAAAAGCAACCGAAATTGGCATCACCCAAATAACACCCATTATTTGCAACCACAGTGAGCGTAAAAGAATTAAGCCAGAGCGGTATGAAAAAATCATCCAAAGTGCCGCCAAACAATCTTTAAAATGCCATTTTCCTATATTAAATGAAATGCTGCGTTACTCAGACTTTGTAGCAAAGTACAAAAGTGACCCTTCACAAAAACTCATTGCTCATTGTGAAGAAACAGAACGGAAATCTTTAAAGTCACAAATCACACCAGGTGGAAACCATATTATAATGGTGGGGCCAGAAGGAGACTTTTCTACCGATGAAATAACATTAGCCTTGTCTAAGGGCTTCTCTCCTGTTAGCCTTGGTAAAAATAGATTGAGGACAGAGACAGCCGCTATTGTAGTTTGCCACAGTATCTCCTATAGTAATGAAGCAGACTAACAATTTAGTGTCCTGTTTTTTTAGCACTAAAAATTATCTTTGCACTCATTAAATAAAAATACACCTCATCTTTTTTCAATTTTCGTACTTTTACATCATATGATATTTCGACTCGCTATTGTTCTCCTTTTTTTTATACAATTTACGAAAGCTCAAGACATCGCTGTTTTGAAATATAGCGGGGGTGGTGATTGGTATAGCAACCCTTCTGCGATAAGTAATTTAGCAGTTTTTTGCAACAAAGAAATTAATACCACACTAAGCACCAAACCAAAAAAAGTTAGCCCAAATAGCATCGATATTTTTGAGTATCCTTTTTTACATATGACAGGACACGGAAATGTTTTTTTCTCTGAAGAAGATATAGAAAACCTAAGAAGCTATCTGAATAGTGGAGGTTTCCTGCATATTGATGATAATTACGGAATGGATCAATACCTTCGAAAAGAGATCTCAAAACTGTTCCCTAACGAAACATTGCAAGAGCTTCCTGCGAATCACCCCTTGTTCTCATACCCTTATAAATTTCCAGACGGCTTACCTAAAATACACGAACATGACAATGCAAGACCCCAGGGGCTTGTTATAGAAAAACAAGGGAGAATTGTATTACTATACACCTTTGAAAGTGATCTTGGAGATGGTTGGGAAGATGAAGAGGTACACAATGATCCACCTGAAGTAAGACTAAAAGCCTTACGCATGGGAGCCAATATCATTACCTACGCATTTGAACATTAAGACAACATCTATTTTGCCGGAACAACTTACACACAAAACCACTCCGTTATCCAAGAACACTTGCTCAATAGTCCTGGTATGTGATGGCGTAACAAGTCCTGCAAATATTGGTGGATTGTTTAGACTAAGTGATGCTCTTGGCATACAACACATCTTCTTTTGCGGAAACAAAATAGACATTACAAGCTCAAGAGTAAAAAGAACGTCAAGACACACACATACAGTCATATCTCATTCAGACGGTTTAAATGTCGTTGACACACTACAGAATCTTAAAACAAAGGGATACACTGCCTTGGTGCTAGAGTTAACCAACAAAAGCAAGCCACTTCAGGATGCTATTATTTTAGATAACAAACCACTAGCCCTTATCATTGGTAATGAAAAAGAGGGGGTTTCTAAAAGAGTATTGGAAGAGATCAATAGTCATGTACACATAGACATGTTAGGAAACAATAGCAGCATGAATGTTACCCAAGCGACGGCTATAGCTGTATACACGCTTTCAAAAAAAATCAAAGAATACGAGCTTGGCATGTCTCGTGTGTAGGTCGTATCTTTGGACCTATATTCTGACTCAAAAAAAAACACCTTGTTTGATCATTTATTACATGACGAAGTACAAGACTTTATAAAAGGTTTTCAAGGAGAGGTCTCAAAATTAGCGCTTTCTGGAAGTCCTTTTCCTGCTGTTTCTGTTACTGACCTCATCGTACAAATTGAAAGCAGGCGAAAAGCTAAAGCTAAACTCCCTACCTGGTTTAATACGTCAGGCATTGTATACCCCCCAAAATTACATCTTGAACAAACATCTTCTGAGATTACGGCAGCCTACAAACAAAAATTGGTGCAAGGTAAAACGCTAGCAGATATCACTGGTGGTTTTGGTGTTGATGGCTATTTCTTTGCACAGACATTTGAGGAAGTACATCATTTTGAAATACAAAAACCCTTATCAGATATTGTAAACCATAACGTAGCGCACTTGTCGAAGAGAAATATCACAAGCCATCATGGAGATGGAATAGACGCAATAAAAGAACAGGTATTTCATGTTATCTATGCAGATCCTTCAAGGCGTCACGGTAAGAAAGGAAAGGTTTTTTTCCTTGAAGATTGTGAGCCAAACATTCCTAAACACCTAGACTACTTGTTGGAGCGATGCCATACATTGCTTGTCAAGACCTCACCTATGCTAGACATCTCAATAGGCATGAAAGAACTTCACGGTGTTGAAAGCATCCATATTGTTGCTGTTCAAAACGAGGTCAAAGAAGTGCTATGGACCTTAACTAAAAAGGAACAAAAAATACCAGAAATACACACGGTTAATTTTACTAAAAATGGAACTCAAAAATTTCAATTTTCATGGAACACACCTGCTGAAATATCTTTACATGCTCCACAAAAGTATGTGTATGAACCTAATGCTGCTATAATGAAAAGTGGCGCTTTTAATGAGATGTGCGAAGCTTTCCAAATAGCAAAACTTCATAAACACAGTCACCTATATACGAGCAATACCTTGATTCATTTTCCCGGAAGAAGATTTACTATAAATAAGATCGTTCCATATTCAAAAAAAGAAATGCGGCAAGGTATTAATTTTAATAAAGCGAACATAAGTACCCGAAATTTTCCGGAGTCTGTGGCAACATTACGAGAGAAATGGAAACTAAAAGAAGGAGGTGATCACTATTTGTTTTTCACAACCATTGAAAATGATAAAAAAATACTATTAATTTGTTCAAAAATTCCTGATGAAATATAACCTATTGTTGTCCATTCTTTTTTTTACATGTGTCCTTAGCGCTCAAAGTTCTTGTGATTACAAAATAAATGTAGACACAGAAGACGAAATTTTCCAACTCACGCATGAATCACTTATCGACTATACCGTAGGAGCTAAAAAAACCATATTTGTCTATTTTTCACTCATGAAAGAAAAAACTGTAAAATCTGTGGTGTTAAGCATATCATTAAACAGTGAAGAAATTCCTCCATTAATTTGCTATGACAAGAAGAGTAGAATTTCATTTTTACTAAGCAATGGTGTTTATGTCTCTGCACCATATTTAGGGATTGCCACATGTGGCAGACAATCTAGCGGTGAAAATGCAATGAATAATAGCACCAGCGAAGCTTCTTTTTATCTAGATGACATAGCGCTAGAGAGACTCGCAAGTTCTCCTATAGAGAGCTTACGCATTGCTACATTAAAAGCAAATTTTGATCTTTCGTTACTAGATGTGATTAGCAATGAACAGCTAGAAACATCGATTTACCCTAAAGAATTTTTCATTAACACACTGCCGTGTATTGAATAAAAAAGTTGCTTTTAGGTGAGTATGAGTGCCCTACTAAAAGACGGCTCAATAATTCTATATTTTATTTAAAAAATATTGTTTTTAGTTTGCACGAATGTTTTTTAAAAATTACATTTGCAACCGCAATTTAAGCCTATTTAATTGCAAAGGAGAGGTGCCTGAGTGGCCGAAAGGAGCGGTTTGCTAAATCGTCGTACCCTAACAAGGGTACCCAGGGTTCGAATCCCTGTCTCTCCGCTAAGGTAACTGAAGGTTTCATTTCAGTTTCATTGACATAGTACAGTATAAAACATAAGTCACGGGGTGTAGCGTAGCCCGGTTATCGCGCCACGTTTGGGACGTGGAGGCCGCAGGTTCGAATCCTGCCACCCCGACTTTTTTTATTGCTACGGGCTCGTAGCTCAGCTGGATAGAGCACCTCCCTTCTAAGGAGGCGGTCACAGGTTCGAATCCTGTCGGGCTCACTAAATTGGAGAATTGATTCATTGGAATCAGTTCTCCGTTTTTTATACTTAATATTTACCTCGATAGAACAAAGAGAATAAATTTAAAAAACTTCTCGGAAAAATAAGCTGATAATCATAACTGTTGGTGCGGTGCTTTTTTTATTTCAGAACATTAAAAAAAAGAACAATAATGCTATTTTATCAGTATTTCATCGAAAACTTCAACCTCATATCTTAGGCCGAACTATTCACTTAATTTATTATTATTATTATTATTATTTGCTTGAGTTGTTAAAATTATTTTTTGTTTATTTGTTTATCTATTTTATGTGAAAATTAAACAAAAATTGAAACTTTTTTATAAAATCTAAATTTAGTGGTTGATAAATTAAAAGATATAAAAAATCTAGAATTCCTTAATATGAAAAAAATTACACTTATTGCATATTTAGTATTTACAACACTTTGTAACGCTCAAGTTGGTATAAATACTTTAAGCCCAGATGCCTCCGCGGTCTTGGATATCACTTCTACCACAAGTGGTGTTTTGATACCGAGAATGATAGAGAGTCAGCGAAATACAATAGCATCCCCAGCCACAGGTTTAATGATTTTTCAAACCGATCAAACTACCGGGTTTTATTATTATACTGGTGCTGAATGGACCAAATTAGATGGTGAGGTAACTCAAACGGCATTAGATTTAAAGGCAAATATTGCTTCGCCAATCTTTACGGGAACTTTAACTAGTTCTAGTGGATCTATTTCCGGTTTTGACGCATCACTCAATGACCAGACTTCTACAACGTATACTCTTCAAAGTTCAGACAATGGTAAAGTAGTTACTTTAAATAATGCTTCTACCGTTACGCTTACCGTTCCAAGTGGTCTAGGAGATGGTTTTAATTGTTTAATTGTTCAAAAAGGAGATGGTCAAATCTCTTTATCGGCTATTGGTACAACTTTAATACATAGACAAGGTCATCAAAAAACTGCTGGTAAATATGCTGTAGTTTCAATAGTAAATATTGGTGGTGAGCAGGTTATTGTTGCGGGTGATACAGCACCTTAAATAAAACATTTATATTACTTAAAATCAAAATATTTAAAAGTAAATTATGGTTAATACTAGTGTACATAACTCAACAATAGCCACGCAGTTTAAAATTTTAATTAGTGTTATTTTATTTATCTGTACTTCAAATAGCCTAAATAGTCAGATAATAACTGCACAATACGGGTTCTATAATCCTTCTACAGCTCCCCAATTCTCTAATGCTCTTCGTTTTAGTGGTACGCCAGATTATGCAACACTTCCTAGTGGTGTTTATTTTAGTGGTAATTTCACTATTGAGTGCTGGGTCTATCCAACTGATTTTACAAATTGGGGTCGTATTATTGATTTTGGAAATGGACCAGCAGCTCAAAATGTTTTATTGGGTTACACTGTTAACTCAACTGGTCGCCCAGGTATTTATGTTCAGGGTGGGCTAGTTACTGCCTCTACAGCTATTCCCTTAAACCAATGGACTCATGTTGCAGCTACACTAAATGGAACTACAGCAACTATGTATATTGATGGTGTAGTCTCGGGAACAGGAACTATCCCTGTCCCTTATAATACAGTTAGATCTAATAATTATATTGGTAGAAGTAGTTGGGGACCAAGTTCAGATCCAGATGCCTCTGCTATTTTTGATGATTTACGCATTTGGAGTGTAGCACGCAGTACATCCGAAATTCAATCTATGATGAATTATGGACTCACTGGAAATGAGACGGGGTTAGAGGTGTATTTTCCCTTTAATGAAGGTGTCGCTTGTGGTGATAACTCATCAATAACTTCAATTCAAGATCTGGCACCTAGTGGAGGCCAAACTAACGCCACCTTGCACGATTTTGAAATGAATAATGGATGTGAATCAAACATTTCTACTGGTATAGTGAAAACTCAAAATGGAAATGGATTAACATCGGCTTCAGCTTCAAGTTCTGCATATCAAATAAAACAGGATTATCCATTCGCTAGTGACGGTTTATATTGGATTTCTAACTCCAATATTAATGGAGGTACCCCTTTTCAGGTTTATGCTGATATGACGACCGATGGGGGTGGTTGGACATTGATTATGAAAAATTCAAATTACAATGGTTGGAGTTATAGTAATGCGATAGCATTAAACACAACCATGCCGTTTTCTAATACGGCAGATGTACTCAGTACTTCTACGGCAAATTATTCTATTATTGGGTGGGCTGATTATATCAAAAGAAGTGAAAGTGGTTTTCAATATATGATTGATGCAACTAACAGAGGTGCTTTTGGAGCTATTTGGACAGCTAATGGTACCTATAGTTTTGTAAATACTAATAATTCTCAAACGGATATAACTATCAACACTAAATTTGGAACGTGGGAATACGTTGACAATAACGGAATTAGTAAAAGAATGCCATGGTATAACCAAAGCGAGGCTTTAAGCCCGGCAATGATTACGACAGATAATGGTGGTGGTGTTTGGTTTGGGACACTGATTAATGGAATTTCTTGGAACCCTGCGCCCTGGATCTCTGACGCAGGTGGTGGACCAACCAACCCAAACCCGGGGATTATTTGGTATTGGGTTAGGTAATTTGCAAGGATAATGGTAATACAAATGTTATTGCTATGATATTTTGAAATAGCATTTTAAAGTACTTCTTTAATTTATCTAAATAATAAACTCCATTTAAGAAAATAACACCATTGTTTTTGCACATTGGGGTTCATTTTATTTTTATTTTATACAGTTGCCGCTAGACCTTTCCTAAAACTACTTAAGAAGAAGGAAATACTGCAAGTTTGGCTCACAATTAATCTCCTTTTGGGGATTTTTTTGTTTTATATAGTTTCGAAGGTCTGTGTCTAGTTGTTATTCAAAAAAAATCCTCTTGGCGAGTATTCCCTGTAGCTTTAATACCACTTAGAGATAGGTCAATTATAATAATACAGCTCAATTTATATAAAAAGTGGCGTCAATTGGTATTGTTAATTATCTTTGCAACATAAATAAGACTTATGAAACTTTCTCAAATACCCAATATTAAACACACAGAGGCTAACAACTTCTTTTTACTTGCTGGCCCCTGCGCCATTGAGGGAGAAGATATGGCCATGCGTATTGCAGAAAGGGTACTGGAGATTACTAACAAACTTGAAATTCCCTACATATTTAAAGGAAGCTTTAAGAAGGCAAACAGAAGCCGTATTGATAGTTTTACTGGAATTGGCGATGAGAAAGCATTAAAAATATTACGTAAAGTCTCAGAAACCTTTAAGATTCCTACGGTAACAGATATACACGAAGTGAGTGATGCAGCAATGGCAGCAGCCTATGTGGATGTTTTACAAATTCCTGCTTTTTTGGTTCGCCAAACAGACTTAGTGGTTGCTGCAGCAAAAACTGGTAAAGTAGTAAACCTTAAAAAAGGACAATTTATGAGTCCTGAAGCCATGAAACATGCCGTGCAAAAAGTAAAAGATGCAGGAAGTGACAAAGCTTGGATTACAGATAGAGGAACCATGTTCGGATATCAAGATATGGTGGTAGATTTTAGAGGAATTCCAACCATGAAACAATATGCTCCTGTAGTTCTTGATGTTACACATAGTTTACAGCAGCCTAATCAAAATGTTGGTGTTACTGGAGGAAGACCAGAAATGATAAGCACCATTGCACGTGCTGGAATTGTAACAGGTGCAGATGGTTTATTTATCGAAACACATTTTGACCCAGCAAATGCAAAAAGTGATGGTGCCAATATGCTAGATATAGCAAACCTTGAAAAATTACTTACAGACCTTGTTGCTATTAGAAACGTAGTAAACACCCTATAGTTATACTTTCTCTCAAAACGCTTCACAAAGAACCTACCTTTACCTTCTGCCCCAACCTTCGTTTAAAACAATTGATAGCGTCTTACATTGGCTATATAAGGGTGTTAAAACAAGCCTAAAAGAAATGAGTTTGTTTTAGCCCTTGTACTGTTGCTGAAATTACAGAATAAAAAAAGCCCAATCCTTTGATTGGGCATCTTTCATACAAAACTACAAAAACTTATTGTTTAATTAATTGCTTTACAACTTTGCCATACTCTGTAGAGATAACGACCAAATACATAGCACTTTTTAGCTCTGAAACATCCAAAACAACAGCATTATTAACTCCAGAAATTGAGCTATACTTTACTTTTCTTCCTGTTACATCAAACAACGTAACACCTTGTAATCCCACAAACTGTGGATTGGTAATAGTGATGTTTTGACTCGCAGGATTTGGATACAATGTAATACCTTCTAATAAGAGTTCCGTATCTTGAGTACCTAAGAGGTCATTTACAATTAAAACAAACTCACAGGTACTTTCAAATCCTCCTTCATCAATGGCTTCTAGTGAAATGGTATAGGTTCCTTGCTCAAGTAAGGTGCCAGGGTTTGGAGACTGATTTGTTACCAATGAAGTACTACAGTTATCGATAGCGTCTGCCTCCCCTGTAGCAAAATAATCTGGTAAAACATAAGGTCCTTCTGAGCTAACCGTTTGATCTTCAGGACATATAATTTCTGGAGATAAACCATCTATGACATTAACATAGGCAAAACAACTATCTGACTCACCAATAGAATTATACACTGTAAATTCTACTAATATAGGAGCACCAATGTCTGCACAACTAAAGTCTGTTCTATCAACACTAAATCCATCTTGACATCTCACACCCGTAGAACCGCCATTAAGAGCACCTGCTGTTATGCTTGCTGTTCCATCTTGTTGCAATGGTACCGTAACGTTTTGGCAAACAGCATTGGGAGCAAACACACCCTCTTGAACAGTTACTGTTATGCTACAAGTAGCTTCATTACCGCTTGGGTCTATTGCCGTAAGGGTTACTAGATTATCACCAATGTTAGCACAATCAAAACTAGTAACATCTGCAATTCTAGTTTCTATAGTACAATTGTCTGACCAACCAGCAAACAATTCATTTAAGGTCATGTTTACTTGAAGTTCCTCATTTAATGATATTATAATGTCTTGACAAGACATTATAGGAGCCGTGGTATCTAATACCGTTACAATAGCGTTACAAGAAGACACATTACCTTGCATATCTGTAATTGTAAACAACACATTGTTTACACCGATATTACTACAATCAAAATTTTCTATACTTACTGAGGTCGTAAAACCTGTACAGTTATCTGAACTTCCTTGGTCTAAATCATCTGGTGTAAGTGTAGCCAAACCATTTTCATCTAAAATTAAAGTAATGCTTTGACACAAAGCTGTTGGATACGTAGCATCTACTACCGTTACAGTGGCTTGACATGAGCTAGTATTGCCATTTACATCTGTAACTGAAAGTGTTACAGGGTTTACACCGGTCATTGAACAATCAAAAGTATCTGTATCTAAAGACATAGCAGCTATACCACAGGCGTCAAAACTACCTGCATTTATATCTGCAACGGCTATACTAGCCATTCCATCTTGATCTAGTGTTACAGTGATGTTTTGACAAACAACCGTTGGAGCTATGGCATCCTCTACATTAACCAGAGCAATACAACTTGTTGTAAGGCCATTGGTTTGTGTTATTGAGAGGGTTACTTCATTTACACCAACATCATTACAGTCAAAACTGTATTGATCCAGCTCGATGGTTGCTTGTTGAGAACATGTTAATGTACTACCTCCATCAAGGTCTGCTGCTGTTATAAAGACTAGCCCACTGCTATTTAATTGTACAGTAATGTTTTGACAAGCAGCGACAGGTAAATTATTGTTTTCTACAGTAACCATTGCTAGACATGTAGCGGTAATACCACTAGCGTCTGTGATGGTAAAGACTACTTCGTTTTGACCTACCATAGAACAATCAAAATTTGTTTGGTTAAGCGCTATTTGGCTTGCTGAACAGTTATCAAAACTACCTGCATCAATATCACTAGGAGTAATAGCAGCATTTCCAGAAGCGTCTAATTCTATGGTAATGTTTTGACAAATAGCTGTTGGAGCGATTGTGTCTACTACAGTAACTATAGCTGAACTAGTATTTGTATTTCCTGATGCATCTGTAAGGGTTAATGTAACTAGATTATCGCCCGTGTTTGAGCAATCAAAAGTAGTTGTATCAATACTATAACTCACAATACCACAGTTATCTGTGCTACCTGCGTTAATATCTTGAGCAGTAATACTTACTTGACCGTTAGCATCAAGAGAAACGGTAATATCTTGAGTAAAAATTTGAGGGGCCAATGTATCTACTACTGTTACCAAAGCGGTACATGTACTTACTAAACCTGCTTGATCTATAATGGTTAGGGCTACCATGTTTTCTCCTATATCATTACAAGAAAAAGTAGTGCGGTCTAAACTTGACGTAATTGTACCACAATTATCTGTACTACCGAAATCAATATCATTAGTAGAGATACCTGCAGCTCCATTAGCATCCAGAGGTAGTGTAATGTTTTGACATATAGCAGTAGGTGCTATTACATCTGTAACTATAACATTAAAGCTGCAAAGGGTATCAAAGCTTCCATCAGATGCTGTAATAGTAACCGTGGTTACTCCTAAAGCAAGAACAGTTCCTGGAAGAGGATCTTGTGTAACGGTAAGGGTATTACAATTATCTGTTGCTATTAAAGAAGTAGTATAATTTGGTAAAACAAAAGAACATGAAGTATCTACTGTTTCTATCTGATCATCAAGACAGGTAAGACTTGGCGCAGTTTGATCTACAATAGTTACAGTAGCTGTACAAGAATTTGTATTTCCAGAGGCATCTGTTACGGTAAGGGTTACAAAATTTTGACCACTACTTGAACAATCAAAACTAGTGGTGTCAATACTATAAGATACGACACCACAATTATCTGTGCTACCCCCGTCAATATCCTGTGCAGATATGGTTGCCTGGCCAGTAGGACCTAATATAAGGGTAATGTCTTGACAAACAACCTGTGGAGCCATTGTATCTACAACCGTTATAACAGCATTGCATGTAGTTATTAAACCAGCTTGGTCTGTAATGGTTAGAGTTACTATGTTTTCTCCAATATCATCACAGGTAAAAGCAGCAATGTCTATGCTTGAAGTAATTGTACCACAGTTATCTGAACTACCTGAATCTATATCACTGGCAGAAATACTTGCAAGACCATTATTATCAAGAGGCAGTATGATGTTTTGACAAATAGCAGTAGGCGCTGTTTGATCTACAACAGTAAGGGTAAAAGTACACACACTCTGGTTTACGCCATCATTTGCTGTTATTGTGATTTGAGTAACACCTGTAGAAACA
>JBLHII010000012.1:0-20496 GCA_047616265.1 Minisyncoccia bacterium | reverse complement strand
TTATTTACATCCCAAAAAAGCATGCTTTCAAGACGCCTTTGTGCATCACTGCTACCATCAAGAACCATACCGAAGCCACCATTAATTACTTCACCCCAGCCAACACCTCCGCCATTGTGAATGCTTACCCAGGTTGCACCTCTAAAGCTATCGCCAATAACATTCTGTATTGCCATGTCTGCTGTAAAGCGGCTACCGTCATAAATATTACTAGTTTCACGGTACGGTGAGTCTGTACCACTCACATCATGATGGTCGCGCCCTAAAATAATAGTTTCAACAACCCCGTCTTTAATAGCGTTGTTAAAAGCACTTGCTATTTTCATTCTACCTTCAGAATCTGCATATAAAATTCTAGCTTGAGATCCTACTACTAGTTTGTTTTCTTGTGCTCCTTTAATCCATTGAATATTGTCTGCCATTTGCTGCTGCACTTCTTGTGGAGCATCTTTCATAATCTCTTCTAGTACTTGACAAGCAATAGCATCTGTTTTAGCTAAGTCTTCTGGTTTTCCAGAGGCGCATACCCATCTAAAAGGTCCAAATCCGTAATCAAAACACATAGGTCCCATAATGTCTTGAACATAACTAGAGTATTTAAAATCTATGTTGTTTTCTGCCATAATATTTGCTCCAGCTCTAGAGGCCTCAAGTAAAAAGGCATTTCCATAATCAAAAAAGTAGGTTCCTTTCTCGGTATGTTTGTTAATAGCAACTACATGACGCTTGAGGGTGTCTTGTATCTTCTCTTTGAATAAGGCAGGATCATTTGCCATCATTTTGTTTGCTTCTTCATAAGATAATCCCACAGGGTAATATCCTCCTGCCCAAGGGTTGTGTAATGAGGTTTGGTCACTCCCTAAATCTATATGGATGTTCTCTTTGTCAAAATGTTCCCAGACATCAACAATATTTCCATCCCAAGCAATAGAAACGGCTTCTTTTGCTGCCATTGCTTCTTTAACTCTTTTTGCAAGTAGGTCAAGATCACTTATTACTTCGTCTACCCAACCTTGGCTATGTCTTGTATGAGTTGCTTTTTTGTTTACTTCACCACACACTGTTACACAACCGGCAATGCTTCCAGCCTTTGGTTGTGCGCCACTCATGCCTCCTAATCCAGAGGTAACAAACAAGCCACCCTTAGGAGATTTTTTAATTTTTCTAAAACCATTTAGCACTGTAATAGTAGTACCATGAACAATACCTTGGGGGCCAATGTACATATAGCTTCCAGCGGTCATTTGGCCATATTGTGTCACTCCAAGGGCATTAAACTTCTCCCAGTCATCTGGTTTTGAGTAATTAGGTATCATCATACCGTTGGTGACCACAACGCGAGGTGCATCTTTATGAGACGGAAATAAACCGAGTGGATGCCCAGAATATACTGCCATGGTTTGTTGATCTGTCATCTGCGCCAAGTATTGCATTACTAATCGATACTGTGCCCAGTTAGAGAACACCCCTCCATTACCACCATAGGTGATTAACTCATGTGGATGTTGCGCAACGGCATGGTCTAGGTTGTTTTGTATCATGAGCATAATCGCTTTGGCTTGCTCACAAACCCCAGGATATTCTTGTATTGGTCTTGCGTATATTTTATAATTTGGTCTAAAACGATGCATATATATACGCCCGTATGTTTCTAATTCTTCTTTAAACTCTGGCAAGAGTGTGGCGTGATGTTTTGGGTCAAAGTATCTAAGGGCATTTCTGAACGCTAATTTTTCTTCCTCTGGAGAAAGTATTTTTTTTCTTTTTGGCGCGTGATTTACCTCAAGGTCATATGCCTTTTTAGATGGTAATTCATTGGGTATTCCAGCAAGTATTTCTTCTTTAAAGGTCATGATAATGTGTTTGATAATGTGCATTTTTTAAATAGGCATCTAAGGCTATTTATTGTTGTGTATTTGTTTTTTTATTGAAACCATAAGGACAATGACGGCAACCACTTTCACAACAATAGGTTCTTTTAAGATGGTATTGTTCTGTAAAGCACTTATAACCCTCTGGTGTGAGGTAAAAGTCTCCTTCTTCTAGTTCTATTTTTTTCTTTGGAAATAACACATAACAAAAATACGTAAAGTGGGTGTAAATATTGCTTCATTTTCTTCTCGTTCTTTTCAGAGTTTGAAACCCTATTTTTACTGCGTGTTTGCGGGCAATATTTAACAGTAAATTCTGCATATTTTAAAAATAAATAATCTCAATATTTTGTATCTTTGCAAGGCAGACAAGTATTTTCTTATGTGTAATGTCAGCCTTCCTGATTGTACTAAAATAACAGGAGTATGGCTGTCTAAAAGCAATGTGTAGGTAGTCTTTTTTTTATTTACAGCGGTTTAATATTCATAAAAAAATGAATCAAAAAATAGATGTTTCTTCTTTTTCAAGTGATGTTGCTTTAGATATAAAAAGAGAAGATCTTCTACATCCTATTATTTCTGGTAATAAATACAGAAAATTAAAGTACACTATTGCCCATGTATTAGATACTTCTCAAAAATGCATGCTAACGTTTGGGGGTGCTTTTTCAAATCATATCGCTGCGGTAGCTGCGGCAGGAAAATTGCATGGCATCCAAACCATAGGTGTTATTAGAGGAGAAGAGCTTAAACAGAGCCATAAAAACAACCCAACCTTACGCTATGCAGAGGAGCAGGGGATGCAACTTGTATTTGTTTCTAGAGAACAATATGCTTTAAAAGAGACCCCGGCATTTTTAACATGGCTTCATGATACCTATGGTGATTTTCACCCAGTTCCAGAGGGGGGAACCAATGATTTAGCCATAAAGGGCTGTACTGAAATTTTAACTCCACAAGACGCCCAGTATGATTACCTATGCGTCTGCACAGGTACAGGAGGAACATTAGCAGGCATTGTTTCCTCGTTAAAGGAGCATCAAATCGCTATTGGTTTTTCTGCTTTGAGAGGAACCTTTCAAAATGAAGTAGTTTCAAAATACACCACCCAAACAAACTATACCATAACAGATGCCTATTGTTTTGGAGGGTACGCTAAAGTGAATACAGAATTAATAGAGTTTATAAACACCTTTAAGAAAGAACAGGGTATTGGGTTAGATCCTGTGTATACAGGCAAATTACTTTATGGTATTTTTGATCTTATTAAAAAAGATTATTTCAAAAAAAATAGCCGTATTTTAGCGGTACACACTGGTGGAATGCAAGGTGTAGCGGGCATGAACCTAAAATTAGAAAAAAAGAAGTTACCTCAAATTAATATATAATATGTATCA
Source organism: Minisyncoccia bacterium (assembly GCA_047616265.1). Classification (GTDB taxonomy): domain Bacteria; phylum Bacteroidota; class Bacteroidia; order Flavobacteriales; family Flavobacteriaceae; genus Patiriisocius. The sequence continues at coordinate 17,228 of JBLHII010000012.1, read as the reverse complement.
AAAAATCATGACAATAGCTGTCATATCTTTTCTTTTGCTGTCTAGCTGTAGGGCAAAAAAAAATACCGTCTCTGTAACTCCTACCAATACTATTTCTCAAAGTAGTGGTAGTGAAGTACAACAAGGAGCAGCAAAAAAAGAGGCAACCGCTGCAGTAGCTCCAAAAAAGTACACCAATGTTGTTAAAGAATATATTGATCAATTTAGTGAAATTGCGAAAGAAGAAATGAAACAATATGGTATTCCTGCAAGCATTACTTTGGCTCAAGGAATTTTAGAAAGTGGAGCAGGGAGAGGTACTTTAAGTGTTCGTGCTAACAATCATTTTGGCATCAAGTGCCACACAGGTTGGCAGGGAGATTATGTACACCATGATGATGACGAGGATCAAGAATGCTTTAGGAAATATGTAGCTGCAAAATACTCTTACAGAGATCACTCTTTGTTTTTAACTTCAAGAGGCCGGTACAGTTTTTTGTTTGACTTATCACAGAAAGACTACAAAGGATGGGCCAAGGGTTTAAAAAAGGCGGGATATGCTACAGACCCAAAGTATCCAGATAAGTTAATTAGTATTATAGAAAGGTACCAGCTTCAAGAGTATGATCGTGAAGTGTTAAAAGGTAAAAAAAGGGAAAAGTCTCCTAAAGAGCCAAGCGGTCATACTGCTTTAAAAGCATATACTGTTACAAAGGGAGATACCTTATATAGTATTTCTAAGCGGTTTGATATTTTAGTAGCCACGTTAAAAAGCGATAATAACTTAACAGATACCACCTTGTCTATTGGGCAAGTATTGTATTTACAAGCATCAAAAGATTAGTACATGATATACAAAAGAAGTAGTGCGCTTTTTGCAGAAGCTCAAAAGGTAATTCCAGGAGGAGTTAACTCTCCAGTGCGTGCATTTAAAGCCGTGGGTGGTGAGCCTATTTTTGTTGAAAAGGCCAAGGGTGCTTATTTGTTTGATGCAGATGGCAACCGTTTTATAGATTATATTAATTCATGGGGGCCAATGATTCTTGGGCATGCTTATGAGCCTGTTGTACATGCTATTGTAGAAAAAGCACAGCTAGGAACTAGCTTTGGAATGCCCACTCAAATAGAGACCCAAATTGCTGAACTGGCAATTTCTATGGTGCCAAATATTGAAATGATTCGGTTTGTTAACAGCGGAACAGAGGCTTGTATGAGTGCTGTGCGTTTGGCAAGAGGATATACCAATAAAGATAAAATAATAAAATTTGCAGGGTGTTATCATGGGCACAGTGATTCTTTTTTAATACAGGCAGGAAGTGGCGCCGTTACTTTTGGTAGCCCAAACAGCCCTGGGGTTACCCAAGGAACTGCAAAAGACACTCTTTTGGCCAGATATAATGACTTAGCGCATGTAGAAGAAATTATTAGCCAAAACCCTCACCAAATTGCCTGTATTATTATAGAGCCTGTTGCCGGTAATATGGGGTGTATTTCGCCAGCCCCAGGTTTTTTGGAGGGCTTAAGAACTCTTTGTGATACCCATCAAATAGTATTAATCTTTGATGAGGTCATGACAGGCTTTAGACTTGCCCCAGGAGGTGTTCAGGAACTTAAAAATGTACGTGCAGATATTGTCACCTTCGGAAAAGTTATAGGAGGAGGCTTGCCCGTAGGGGCCTTTGCAGCCAATACAGCTATTATGAGCTATCTAGCTCCTTTGGGTCCCGTGTATCAAGCAGGTACCTTGAGCGGAAACCCACTTGCAATGGCCGCTGGTTTTGCGATGCTCAGTGAGCTTAACCAGCGAAGAGAAATCTTCACTTCTTTAGAAGAAAAAACAAAGTATTTACACAAGGGGCTCTCTGAGGTTTTTACCTCAAGGGGTGTTGCCCATACCATCAACAGAGAGCAGTCTATGATTTCTGTACACTTTAGCCAGACTCCGGTTACAGATTTTGAGACAGCAACAGGGGCTGCATCAAACGGCATGTTTAACAGGTTCTTTCACGGCATGTTAGACCAAGGTATTTATATCGCGCCCAGTGCTTATGAAACCTGGTTTTTAACAGACGCCCTTAGCTATAAAGATCTTGATCAAACAATAAATGCTGCAGACCATGCAGCAAAATTATTAGTATAAAAAAAAGGCCTACTTATTACAAGTAGGCCTTTTTGATTGTATAGAAATAATACGTATTATTTTTGCATTGCTTCCCAGGCAGTGAACTGCTCTGCGGTAAGTATTTTTTTCATGGCTCTCTCTAGAGATGCTGCAAATTTTAATTTGTATGCAATTACCTCTGGGTTGGTTGCATCTTTACCATCAACGTTTTTTCTGGTATCTACCTCATTTGCGGTAAGGGCTCTAAATATATAACGTTGCTGTGTACCGTCAAGACCTAATTCTTGGCTTAATTCAGCAGTTTTTTGTTTTGCAATAGTCTCTGGTCTGTCTTGATTAACAGTTAATGACTGTGCTGTTGTGTTTTGGATACCTAAAACAAACACTGCAGCAATTGCTATAATTTTTAATAAATTTTTCATTTTTTTACGTTTATTATATGGGCCACTAAAGTATATAATTTCAATACAAAAACCCAATAATTAAGCCAAAAAAGATTTATATTGTATTAAGAGGTTGTTTTTTGTGTTGCTTCCTAACTATTTTAGAGGTACAGTAGGGGTTCTACCTGTTTTTAACACCATAAGCTGCCTTATAAAAAAGGCTTAGGTATTGATTTACGTTTGGCTATAAAGCTAGCGTACAGACTGTTTAGTTGTTTTGTAAGGAGTAACAATTATATTTAAGCTGCATTCAATGAAACACTTTTTCACACTTTTAGTGGCGTTCTTACGTACCGTTAGCACCTTTGTCCAAGTGGGTATAAACAATGAAGACCCAGATGTCTCAGCGGCTTTGGACATTACGTCTACCACAGGAGGTTTATTGTCACCCCGTATGACAACTGCCAAGCGTGATGCGATTAGTCCCGTTGCTAAAGGATTAGTACTATTTGACACTACTTTAAACACGCTACAGATTAATGAGGGAGATACTACACCAGCCAATTGGGTAAGTTTAAGTTCAGCTGCTACTACCGCTACTTATAGTATTGGTGATGTTGTTAATGGCGGCGTAGTGTTTTGATTAGATAGCACGGGTCAACACGGTTTGGTTGCGGCTTTTTCAGATGTAGCAGCTGGTGTAGCATGGGGTTGTAATGGTACAGATTTACCAAACGTGATAAATGTACCTTATAATGGAGGTGTTCCAACTGGTGATGGCGCTGAAATAGAAGATGGTGTTACCAACACTAATGGGATATTGACTGATTGCTCAACCGCTCCCGCTGCTTTAGCGGTAAGGACTTTTGGTCCAGACTGGTTTTTACCAAGTGCAAAAGAGTTAAACCACATGTATATAAATAAAACAACTTTAGAGGCTGTCTCTGGGTTTACTGCATTTAGTGGTTTCTACTGGAGTTCTACGGAGCTCGATTTCGATATCGCGTGGAGCCAGAAGCTCGACTATGGTTATCAGTACTACAGCAATAAGAACGTCACGTCCAATGTGCGTGCTGTTCGGGCTTTTTAACAATTTAGTAATTTATCAATTTAGCGTAGCGGTCTCACGCACTCCTTTTAATAAAATAAGGTTGGGTGCGTAATTTAGCGTAGCGGTCTCACGCACTCCTTTTAATAAAATAAGGTTGGGTGCGTAATTTAAATAGTACTGCGTTAGCGGTCGGGTTTTATTTTTAAAAAATGGCATTATACACCGAGTTACCAGTTTATAGAGATACGTATAAATTGGTGATAGAGATTTTTGTAAGCACTAAAAATTTCTCCAAAGAATACAAGTATCGTTACCGTTAAAGTTGCATTGTATGTGCTTTGTTACTGGTCTTTTTTAAACCCGTAGGTGCTTTGACCAATAAAATCTTTAGGGAAGGCAGCATCACCCTTAAAGCCAAGTGCTACATCGCCACTGTCTTCGGGGATGTAATTGGTTTTAAATAGGTAATCCCAAAGACTCAGGCTAATGGCATAGTTTACTCCGCGTTTGCCCTCAGGAACAGCACTTGCATGATGGTATAAGTGCATCACTGGGTTGTTAAAAATATACTGTAAGGGTCCCCAAGTAATTTTAACATTTGCATGATTAAAATGCCCAATTGCAATGGTGATAAAGTGAACAATAAACGCTTGCTGAGGTTCAAAACCTCCCAAAATCATTACACCAAAAGTTTTAACAGGCTTGTAGAGTATGTTCTCCATCCAATGGTATCTCAAATGAGCAGCAAAGCCCATTTGTTTTACACTGTGGTGTACCTTATGAAATCTCCATAGCAATGCATACTTATGCAAAGAAAGATGCGTGAGCCATTGTACAAAATCTAGTACAACAAAAAACACCAACAATTGTATGACATTTGCCCATTGTGAGATGTCAATAAGTGCAAGGCTTTTTTCATTGATGTTAATATGAGTGAATAACAGTTTTAAAACCCGATACACACCCTCTATCACAATAGAAAAAATAAAGAAATTAAAAAACATGTAAAATCCATCTAACCAAAAATCTTGCCTAAACACCGCTTGATTTTTACGCCAAGGAAAAGCAATTTCTAGCCCCCAGACCACCAAAGAAATTACAATAAGACCCCAAAAATAATTCGTGTAAAAAGGAACTTCAAAGACAATAGAGTTCCAGGTCCAATCTAAGGTGCCCATAAAAGCATCGATAAAAGTGGCTATATATTTTTTCATTTTAGTACTACTATGTGAAATAGTATTTCCCCCTGCAGGGCTTACCTATACTATAAGTCTAGGCTGTTGTAACCATCAAACCATCGGGAGTTTTCTCAACTTTCACCAAGGTATGTTTTGTGAGGCCTTTTATGGTTTTGTCCCACTTTTTATTACTTAGCCCAGATTGTTCTTTTAGCGTATTTAAAGCTATTGGAGAAGCACCCTTTAGTATATTAAAAACAGCTTTTTCATCCTCAGACATGGCAACTTGTTTCTGTTCTGGCTTCATTTGTGGAAAAAACAACACTTCTTGTATAGATGCATTATTGGTTAAAAACATAATTAATCGATCCATACCAATTCCCATACCAGAGGTTGGGGGCATTCCATACTCTAAGGCTCTTAAAAAATCTTGGTCAATAAATGCTGTAGCTTCATCATCACCACGACCAGCAAGTTTTACTTGATCTTCAAAGCGTTCTCTTTGATCTATAGGATCGTTAAGCTCAGAATAGGCATTGGCCAATTCTTTCCCACATATAATTAATTCAAAGCGCTCTGTAAGTTCTGGGTTAGAGCGGTGCTCTTTGGTTAAGGGGCTCATCTCTTTTGGATAGTCTGTAATAAATGTAGGTTGTATGTAATTCCCCTCACATTTCTCGCCAAAAATTTCATCTATTAATTTTCCTTTACCCATGGCACTGTCTACCTCAATGCCCATGCCCTTGGCAGCTTCTCTAATTTCATTTTCTGTTTTCCCCGAAATATCAAAGCCCGTAAAATGTTTGATAGCTTCTGTCATGGTTACTCGTGCGTAGGGAGCCTTGAAGTTAATCTCATGATCTCCAAACACCGTTTTTGAGCTTCCGTTTACTTGAGTGGCACAATACTCTAATAGCTCCTCTGTAAAATCCATCATCCAATTGTAATCTTTGTAGGCCACATAAATCTCCATCATGGTAAATTCTGGATTGTGGGTACGGTCCATTCCTTCATTTCTAAAGGTTTTTGCGAATTCATACACCCCGTCAAAACCACCGACAATTAATTTTTTTAGATACAATTCACAGGCAATCCTCATATACATTGGGATGTCTAGAGAATTATGATGTGTTTGAAATGGTCTTGCCGCAGCACCTCCAGGTATAGACTGTAAAATGGGTGTTTCTACCTCAAAATAACCACTGTTGTTAAAAAAGGTGCGCATGGCAGTAAAGAGCTTGGTCCTTTTTATAAAAACCTCTTTTACCTTTGGGTTTACAACCAAATCTGCATAGCGCTGTCTGTAGCGCATTTCTGGGTCTATAAACTCATCATAGGTGTTTCCTTGGCTATCTGTTTTAGGCAGCGGCAACGGTTTTAAGGCTTTGCTTAATAGCGTAAAGTCTTTAACTAGAACGGTAATTTCTCCTACCTGTGTGGTAAAAAGCTCTCCTTCAACGCCTATAAAATCACCTAAGTCTAATAATTTTTTAAAGAGGTCATTATATTTCATTTTATCTTCTCCAGGACAAATTTCATCCCTGTTAAAGTAAACTTGTATACGACCTTCACTATCTTGAATTTCAGCAAATGAAGCTTTTCCTTGTATTTTTTTACGCATTAGTCTTCCAGCAATTACCACCTTTTCACCTTCAGTATACCCTTGTTTAATCTGTTTACTGGTATGATCTACAGGATATAAATCTGCTGGATAGGGGTTGATACCTAAGCTTCTTAATTGGCCTAGTTTTTCTCTTCGAATGATTTCTACTTCAGAAAGTTGCATATGCTACATTTTAAGGCGCAAAATTAGCCTATTTCCTAATTTTAAGCTTCAAAAAAATTGCAAAATTTTGATTCCTATGCTATCATTCTATGTAAGGGCGCTTTATTTTGTTAAAATCTATGCTAAAATTCCAGGGTAAGGTACCTAAGCAATTAAAAGAGACGTTTAAGAAGTGTAACAAAACAAAAAGAGGGAGACCTATATTAAATAATTGTAATTTTGTAATTTAAAAACAGCTATGAGTTTTTGGAGAGTTTTACTTTCAATTTTATTTCCCCCTTTAGCAATCATTGATAAAGGGTGTGGATCTGTTTTAATTGTTTTAATTTTAACGTGTTTGGGTTGGATTCCTGGCGTAATCGCTGCCCTTATTATTTTAAATAATCCAGATAATTAAGACACTTTTAAAAGCAGCAAGTGAGATGCGCTATAGGCGTTTCTCTAAAAATAATATACTATAAAACAATAGTAGCCTTTATTAATGACGTCTTAGAAGTTTATATACCTTGAACAAAACACTACAAGTACAAGACTTAGGTCTTAAAGATTATAAGGAAACTTGGGAATACCAGGAATCCCTATTTGCGTCTATAATTGATATAAAGATCAAAAATAGGAGAGCGGATGCTGGACTGGAAACTCCAAATCATTTTTTATTTGTAGAACATCCACATGTATATACGCTTGGAAAAAGCGGTGATCTTGATAACCTTTTAATTTCCGAAGAGACTTTAGCAAGTATTGGTGCTAGCTTCTATAAAATAAATAGAGGTGGAGATATCACTTATCATGGCCCTGGTCAAATTGTTGGGTATCCAATCTTAGATTTAGAAAATTACTTTACAGACATCCATAAATATTTGCGCTTATTAGAAGAGATGGTAATATTAACCTTGGCAGAATACGGTGTAAAAGCGGCACGTTCTAAAGGTGAAACAGGGGTATGGCTTGATGCAGGCACTCCTTTTGCTAGAAAAATTTGTGCTCTGGGCGTTCGGGCCAGCAGGTGGGTTACGATGCACGGCTTTGCATTAAATGTAAATGCAGATTTAGGATATTTTGACCATATGATACCCTGCGGTATTAAAGGCAAAGCAGTTACTTCTTTGAACGTAGAATTAGGAACCCCAGAGGTCTCAATGGAAGATGTAAAAGCAAAATTACTTAGGCATTTTCTTGTGCTTTTTGAAGCACACGTATAGGTTAGTTGATACGGTATACTAGTATTTTAGTAGCATCTTCTTTAGTGATCATAAATACATTTTTTTTAGTGGCAACAACTCTTGTGCTACTCGCGCCATATACCGGAAAGCCTCTGTATAATTGCCCTTTGAAGCTGTACAGGTAGCTCTTTTTTTCTTGTGTTTCTGTCGTGCTTATGTATCCTTTTTTATTTGCATAATAGACCTCTGGTTTGGTGTAGATGCCAAAGGGAAGTTCTATGTGCTTCCCATTTATACGGAGCTGATTGTCTGAGAGCGATACGGTGTTGTTTCGAACTACATCTAGATAATAGTCATTGGTAGTGTTTAATTTTTTGCTTGTAATTTTACCTGTTTGTGAAATGGTTTTTTCTTCTCGCTCTTCAGTGACTAGAACAAAACTAGTTCTCGTTTTTAATATGGGAGCTCCCGTAAGATTAATTTTTTCTGAAACGGTAACCCGTTGTTTTCCAGTTCGGCTTAAAATCGATAGCGTCCCGTTTTCTTGTTGAAATAGCAAATAGTCTTTGTTTTGCAATCGGATGTGCTGTGGCATTGCTATGATGGTACTTTTTGCTTTTTTGAAGGTAAACCCTTTAACCGTTTTTCCATTACTGTCTAGCATGATTACTTCTTTGCCCTGAATGATCACAAACCTATATTTTCTAGTATTATCATAATCAAAAACGGCAAGCGGTTGTGTAATCTCATCCCTAAATGTAATAGGAAATGGCGCTACATCTTTTCCATTTCTATCTATGACATGAAACTTGTTTTTGCTGGTAAAAGCGAGTTGTTTCTTGCCATTACGCAAGAGGTCTATTTCTTGAAGATCTCCAAGGATTGGTTGCTCCAAAGAGCGGGTCCAAAGCTTGGTTCCGTTTAGCGCATAAAGATGAAGTTTGTTTTCAATATCTTGAACTACAACTTCTTTTTCATCTGTTTTGTGATTTGTAAAAAACTGAGGGGTACCAAGTATTGTTTTGGCAACATCGATCGTAATAAGCTGAGACACTCCTTGCGCTTTTTTAACTTCTTTGCCAGCCTTATGACATATAAAATTTATGTGTGCAAAAGAACCGTCATACTTGTATTGAAGAATCGCAATAGGGAACGCATTCGCTTTTTTTTCTGAAAGGGTATCCCCCAAAACCTGGTTAGAAAACCCTGCGGTATGTTCTTGTTCAAATACCAGGAGAGAGGCATTGGTAGGTAATTGGTCGCTTGCCGTTTTAAAATAGGAAGTTTCAGAAAGGATGTTACGCGTTTTTATAGCGGTGATGTATTGTTCTGCTATTGCTTGAGAGGAGGCGCCTACAATATAATTATCTAAACTAAAAAGCACATTGATTTCATGAGCTTGTAACAAAGGGCTAAATGTTTTTTCTACAAAATAAGGCCTGTTGCATTGGTATAAGACAATATCTCTAAAGGTTTCTTTTTCTGAAATATACGCAGACAAACTTTCCAGTGTTAATTGGCTATCTAAGCTTTCTAATAGGGTAATAGTTCCATTATCTAGCGCTATCTGCCCAATCGTTTTTACAGTTTCAAATACTTCTGGAAGTAGCGCTGCTGTGCTGTCTTTTTTGATGGCATTGATGTTTTGGTATAAAAGTGCCGCATTTGAGTAGCCTAGAATGACACCTCTGTTGGCATCACTTGGAATCATAGCCGCCATTGTAAAGGCATGGGGCTGTTGTCCTTTAAACACAGAGAGAAGTTGTAAGCTGTCTTGAATCATGGCAATTCCAGAACCTTGGATGCCTTTAGAGACTAAGGTTATATCCAGCCCATTCCAACTACTAAAAATAGATGTGCCGTCTAGGTAGGTGTTGTTTTTTGTATAAATACTAATTCCTTTGTGTGTATTAGAGGCTAATAATTTGGTGAGGGCTTTGTCTTTTGATTTTTCAAGTTGTATCGTTTTTTCGATATGTTGTTTTACAGGAGAAACAAGTATAAAGTCTCCAACGTGGGCTTGATAGACTTCTTGATTGCCATAGTTTTTCTTGACAATGCCCTTTTGTGGGCTGCTTAACTTAGGCAGACTGTCTTGAAGATTTGTTGTGTTTATTTTAGCAATGATTAGCACATTATTTGTCGTGTCTTTGGGCGATGGTACTGCTATTAAAACTTCAGAAGTAAACGGTAGTTTGTTGATAAATGGATGTTTTTTTAGAGTGCGCTGCAATGTTGATGCACTCATTACATCCAGCAAGACATTGTCTTTTAGATCTTTTTCTATCTGTGAAATATCATCAATAGCATAGATAAGTTCTGTACTAGAGGCTATAAAATCAATAGCAGATCTGTTTGATGATTGATACGAATCACAAGAAGCCAAAAGCAGGGAGAAAGTAAATAATAATACGACGGTTTTAAAAGACTTCATAAACACAAAAGTATAAAGGATTGCTTAGAATACGTAGGTTCTTCTATTTGTTTATTTACGGGTTTTCAACAGTGTTAAAAATCTAGACGTAATTGATCTGGAAGTAACTTAAAGCTTTTGCGATGGTAGGGGGAAGGACCGTATTTACGTATGGCTGCTCTATGTTCCTTGGTAGGATACCCTTTATTTTGTTTCCAATTGTACATTGGGTATTCTTCATGCAGTACTTCCATATACAAATCTCGGGCTGTTTTTGCGAGAATAGAAGCGGCAGCAATATGCAAGTATTTGCCATCTCCTTTAACAACACACTCGTATTTAACTTTTTGATAGGGTTTAAAGCGATTGCCGTCAATGGCAATAAACTCTGGACGTTTGGAGAGTTGGTCTATCGCGCGGTGCATCCCCAATATGGAAGCATTTAATATGTTAATTTGATCAATCTCATCCATCATAACGTGAGAAACCCCAAAGCATATAGCGTGCGCCTCTATGATAGGTTTGAGTTCCATTCTCTTTTTTTCGCTGAGCTGTTTAGAGTCTGTAAGAAATGGATGTTTAAAATCATTTGGTAAGATAACTGCAGCAGCTGTAACAGGTCCTGCAAGACAACCACGGCCAGCTTCATCAGTACCGCATTCAATAAGATTTTGATGTATTTTTAGTGCTAACATAACAATTATTGTAGCCTTAAAGATAGTATTATTTGGTATTCACGGCATTAAAAATCTGGTTATTATAATTTGTGAGATCTTATTTTATGAGTAGTTGATTTACTGTATTTTGAGTGTATTGTCTTCTATATTTTGTTTATTGTTTTATTAGTAAAAGTTTAACAAGATGCGTTAAATTCGTGCTAAATCACATTTAATTATGACACCCATTAGAGCCATGTTGATATATTTACAGAGAATCAAAATTAAAAAACTATGAAAAATTTATTTAAGATAGGCTTCGTTTTATTTGCACTTGTATTAGCATCTTGCAGTGATGATGACGATAATCAAGTAGCTCCACCACAAACAAACACAATTGTTGATATTGTTGTAGGCAATCCTGATTTTAGTACCCTAGGAAGTGCTCTTGCAATCACAAACTTAACTTCAGTTTTAGAGTCTGATGGACCTTTCACAGTATTTGCACCAACCAACGATGCCTTTGCAGATTTTCTAACTGCTAACGGGTTTGCATCTCTTGAAGAAGTTCCTGTTGATGTTCTAGCTAGTACGTTATTAAACCATGTAGTAGGAGGAGTAAATAACGCTGCAGACTTAACAACGGGATATATCAACACCTCTGCTTCTTTTAATGCAGAACCAGATGCGCCACTTAGTATGTATGTTAATACCACAGAGGGTGTTATGTTAAACGGTATGTCTAGTGTAACTACTGCTGATGTTTCTGCAGATAACGGTGTGATACACATTGTTGATGCGGTGATTACGTTGCCAACAGTTGTAACTTTTGCTGCAGCAGATGCAGCTACATTCTCTGAGTTAGTAGGGGCTCTCACTAGAGCAGACCAGCCAGATTACCTAAGTGTTTTAACGACTGCTAACGGAACAGAACCCGCACCTTTTACAGTTTTTGCTCCAACCAACCAAGCATTTGCTGATTTATACGCAGAACTAGGTGTTGCAGGTATAGATGATGTTGATGGAGGTGTTTTAACAGCAACCCTTAATACACATGTAATTGCCGGAGCAAATGTTCGTGCAGAAGATCTAGTATCAGGATCAGTAACTACTCTAGGAGATGCATTAGAGATTGACGCAACAACGGCAATAATTACAGATCCAAATGGGAGAACAAGCCAAGTTATTGTAACAAATGTACAGGCTGCAAATGGCGTTATACATGCAATAGACACAGTTTTATTACCACAATTATAGAATACATAAAATAACCTACAAAAAAACCACCCTATCTCTAATTGAGATTGGGTGGTTTTTATCTTTTTTGGGTTTATTAGGAATTATTCACACAAACCAAAAGTGTGTTTTAAATATTGCTTTATAATTGATCTTTTATTTTTAGTAATTCAGACTTAACCGTTTCTAATTTACGAATGACGTCAAAGGTCTCTAGTGTTTTTCCTTTGTTTTCTTTCAGATGTGTCTTGGCTCCTTCTAGCGTGAAACCCCGCTCTTTTACCAAGTGATAAATAAGTTCTAGATTTTTAATGTCTTTGGGCGTAAACTTTCGATTTCCTTTGGCATTTTTTTTTGGTTGTAGAACATCAAACTCCTTTTCCCAAAATCTAATGAGCGATGTGTTAACGCTAAAAGCCACGGCAACTTCGCCAATACTATAATATAATTTTTCTGGAAGATCTATATGCATTTAAATATTTTATAACGTTTTAATCTAATGATTGGTTTTCTTGTTGACTTTTCTTTAATATGTCTGCAAATTCTTTTGGGCTCAGGTTTCCGTAATAAAAATTAATAGGGTTGATGCGCTTTTTTTCTTTAAATACTTCATAATGCAAGTGTGGCGCCTCAGAACGTCCAGTGCTTCCAACAAAACCTATCAAGTCTCCTCTTTTTACTTTTTGACCTCTTCTTACATTGTATTTGTAGAGGTGAGCATACAAGCTTTTATAACCAAAACCATGCTCAATGCGTATGTGTTTTCCATAACCAGAAGCTCTATTGTCTGCACGAGATACCCTGCCGTCACCACTAGCATACACAGGGGTCCCTCTTGGGGCGGTAAAGTCCATTCCAAAATGAAACTTTCTAGCCTTGGTAAATGGGTCTGTTCTATATCCATACCCAGATGCCATACGCGTTAAATCCTCATTTTTTACAGGCTGTATGGCGGGAATGCTTTTTAAAAGGGCTTCTTTTTCAGTAGCTAAACTAGCAATTTCATCTAGTGATTTTGATTGTACTACAATTTGTTTGGTTAAGATGTCGATGCGTTTGTTTGAAGATATGATGAGTTTTGAATTATCAAAACCTTCAAGATCTTTATACCTATTAATACCTCCAAAACCTGCTTTTCGTTGCTCGTCTGGAATAGGATTGGCTTCAAAATAGATGCGGTATAGGTTGTTGTCACGCTCGGCGATCTCTGTTAATACTGTTTCTGCCTCATACATTTTTTTGTTGAGAAGATTGACTTGAAACTCTAAGTTGGATAACTCTCTATTGAGCTCTTTTTCTTTTGGAGTCTCAAAATTAGGAAGGTTTAAAAAGAGCAGCATTAGTAAAAAGCCACTTAATAAAACGCTCACAAAACTTAAAATAAATAGTCCGGTTTTACGCCCTTTTTTATGTTCGATTTTTCGGTATGATAATGTTTCACTATCATAGTAGTATTTTACCTTACTCATAAATTAAAAAAACTTATTTTTGCTTGTTAATAGGTAACGTTACTATAAGTAACGTTACACAAATATAGAAATTGTTTTTGGCTTCGCCTTTTCAATTAAAATTTCTATTTAAAAAACACGTATGAAATCTCAAGAAATTCGCTCTACTTTTTTAAATTTTTTTGAAAGTAAAAAACACAGTATTGTTTCTTCTGCACCAATGGTGTTAAAAAATGACCCTACTCTTATGTTTGTGAACAGTGGGATGGCTCCTTTTAAAGAGTTTTTCCTCGAAAATGGAACCCCAAAAAACACCCGTCTTACCGATACACAAAAATGCTTGCGCGTAAGCGGGAAACATAATGATTTAGAAGAGGTGGGGTATGATACCTATCACCACACGTTATTTGAAATGCTGGGAAACTGGAGTTTTGGAGACTATTTCAAAAAAGAAGCCATTGCTTGGGCTTGGGAATTATTAACGGAAGTTTATAAAATAGACACCGATATTCTATACGTAACGGTGTTTGAAGGAAGTGATGATGCAGATAATTTAGGGATGGATATCCAAGCCTATGACATCTGGAAACAATTTATCTCTGAAGACAGAATTCTAAAGGGCACTAAAGATGATAATTTTTGGGAAATGGGAGAACAAGGACCCTGCGGGCCTTGTAGTGAGATCCATGTAGATATAAGAACTCCAGAAGAGAAAGCAGCTGTTGATGGTAAAACCTTAGTAAATATGGACCATCCTCAGGTGGTAGAAATATGGAATTTGGTGTTTATGCAATACAACCGAAAGGCAGACGCTTCATTAGAGATATTGCCCAACCAGCACATTGATACAGGCATGGGCTTTGAGCGTTTGTGCATGGTCTTACAAGATGTAAAGAGTAACTATGATACGGATGTTTTTAAGCCAATCATTAGAGAAATAGAAGCGGTCACACGATGTGTAAAGTACGGCACAGAAGAAAAGGTAGATATTGCAGTACGGGTTATTAGTGATCATTTAAGAGCAGTAGCTTTTTCAATTGCAGATGGGCAGTTGCCAGGCAATACAGGAGCTGGATATGTGATTCGGAGAATCTTACGTCGAGCAATACGGTATGGCTTTACCTTTTTAAACACGAAAGAACCATTTATTTATAAGCTGGTAGACACGCTCATCAAACAAATGGGCGACGCTTTTCCAGAATTAAAAAAAGAAAAGAACTTAATAACTAATGTAATTAAAGAAGAAGAAGCGTCTTTTTTACGCACGCTAGACCAAGGATTGGTCTTACTCGATACGGTTATTGAAAACGCAGATAGTACTACAATTTCTGGTGTAAAAGCCTTTGAACTTTATGACACCTTTGGATTCCCCATAGATTTAACAGCGCTTATATTAAGGGAACGCGGCTATGGCTTAGACGAAAAAGGATTTGAAGCTGCATTAAAAGAACAAAAAGATAGATCCCGTTCTGCCACTAAAATCTCTACAGGAGATTGGGTTGAACTAATACAGGATACAGCAGAGGAGTTTGTTGGGTATGATACTCTGGAAGCCACCATCAAAATTGTGAAATACCGTAAGGTAGAAAGCAAGAAAGAAGGAGAAATGTACCAACTAGTATTTAACTGTACGCCTTTTTATCCAGAAGGGGGAGGTCAAGTTGGAGATAAAGGATACCTCGAAGCAAGTAATGGTGAGGTTGTTTATATTGTAGATACTAAGAATGAAAATAACTTGATTGTTCATTTTACAAAAAACCTACCAAGAAAGGTAGAAGAGGCTTTTAAAGCGGTTGTAGATAGCAAACAACGCGGTCGTTCTGCTTCCAATCATTCTGCAACACACCTGCTGCATCAAGCCTTGCGTAATGTGCTTGGAACGCATGTGGAGCAGAAAGGATCAATGGTACATAGTGGAAGTCTGCGGTTTGATTTTTCACATTTTAGTAAGTTGACAGCGGAAGAGCTACTAGAAGTACAAGATTTTGTTAATGCACGTATTAAAGAAGAATTACCTCTAGAAGAAAAACGTAATATTCCATACCAACAAGCTATTGATGAAGGAGCTATTGCACTCTTCGGTGAGAAATATGGGGATGCAGTTCGCGCCATCAAGTTTGGAAATTCCATGGAGCTCTGCGGGGGTACACATGTTTCTAATACTAGTAGTATTTGGCATTTTATAATTACTAGTGAAGGTGCTGTTGCAAGTGGTATACGTCGTATTGAAGCCATTACAGGAGATGCAGCAAAGCAATATTTTATGGATAGGAGTACTGTTTTTACAAGCCTTCAAAAAACATTAAATAATGCTCAAGATCCTGTAAAAGCAGTGCGAAACATTCAAGAAGAAAACAGTGCTTTACAAAAACAAGTAGCTCAATTACTAAAAGATAAAGCTAAGAATATTAAAGGCGATTTAAAAAATGAAGTTGTGCTCTTAAATGGTGTAAATTTTCTTTCAAAAGAGTTAGATCTTGATGCTGGAGGATTAAAAGACTTAGCCTTTGAGCTAGGTGGAGAAATGGACAACTTATTTATTCTTTTTGGGAGTACCATAGATGGGAAAGCCTTATTGACTTGCTATATAGACAAACACTTGGCAACAGATAAAGGCTTGAATGCTGGGCAAATTGTTCGCGAACTAGGAAAACACATCCAAGGAGGTGGAGGAGGTCAACCCTTTTTTGCTACGGCGGGTGGAAAGAATCCTTTGGGCGTTGCCATAGCATTGGAGGAAGTAAAAGGATACCTGCTGTAACATGAAACTAACCACACCAATACAACACGCAACAGTGCGTAACCAAATACGCTATAGTGCAAAGGTACTATTGTTGGGGAGCTGTTTTGCTGAAAACATTGGAGCAAAGCTTGACTATTATAAGTTTAAACAATGCATCAATCCTTTTGGTATTTTGTTTCATCCTGTAGCTATAGAGAAATTGATTACAAGAGCTATTGATGAAACCTGGTTTACATCAAAAGATGTTTTTTTTCAAAACCAGCAATGGTATAGTTTTGAAGCGCATTCAAAACTCTCAGCTGCTTCTTCGGAAGAATTATTGGCAATACTTAACAGACAACTTCGGGTCCTTAAACAATGGCTCACTGGTGCAACGCATCTTGTTTTCACCTTTGGAACAGCTTGGGTATATAGGCACATAGAGACAGGTGCTGTGGTCGCAAATTGCCACAAAGTTCCTCAAAAAGAATTTTCAAAAGAACTATTATCTCCAGACGATGTAAGCGATGTACTTCTAGGAATTGAAGAAAAAATAAGAGCGATCAATCCAAAATGTATTATGATACATACCGTTTCTCCAGTAAGACATTTAAAAGATGGCCTTATAGAGAATAGCAGAAGCAAAGCACACTTAGTTGCGGGAGTACATGAAGTTATAAGGCCCGTAAAATTAACTCATTACTTCCCTTCTTACGAAATAATGATGGATGAGTTGAGAGACTATCGGTTCTATGCGCAAGACATGTTACACCCAAATGAAACAGCGATTTCTATTATTTGGAATGCGTTTAATGCTACTTGGCTTGCTCCGGAAACACGATCACTGCAAAAGAAAATAGCAGGTATTCAAAAAGGATTAATACACCGCCCTTTTAATGAAGCTTCTGAAGCTTACACAACGTTCAAAAAAGACTTGGAAACTAAAATTTCTGAAGTACTTAATATATTGCCCTTTGTTAAATTTTAAAATAGATATAAAAAAAACAATTCTTTTTAGTCTCACAATATTATTTTCTCTTATGGTGCCAAGTTGTAATTCAAATGGTGAAGATGAGAATCCCTTTGGACTG
>JBLHII010000011.1:0-20663 GCA_047616265.1 Minisyncoccia bacterium | reverse complement strand
AAATTAACCCTGCAAAACTACTGCACATTGATCACCGTGTAGGGAGTATTAAAGTAGGGAAAGATGCAGATTTAGTTTTGTGGAGTGACCACCCAATGTCAGTGTATGCAAAAGCTGAAAAAACCATTATAGAAGGAAAAACGTACTTTGACATTGTAGAAGATCAGCAAAAAAGAGACGCTATAAAAGCAGAGCGAAATGTTTTGATGACTATGATGCTCAATGAAAAAGAAAACGGAGGTAAAACAAGACCACCCGTTAAAAAAGGAAATAAAAACTTTCACTGTGATACAGAATTCTAATAACTATAGCACGTATATAATATGAACACTTTAAGACACTTATTAATTGTATTAATGGCCATGGTTGGATTTTCTGTAGCCGCACAACAGACCCCTGCTCCTGCTCAAAGAGGAGCCATTACTATTACTGGAGCAACAGTACATATTGGGAATGGAAGTACCATAAAAAATGCAACACTTATTTTTGAAAATGGAATTATTACCGCCATTGGCGCCTCAAGTATTAGCGTCAAAGGAACTGTTATTAACGCTGCTGGAGAGCATGTATATCCTGGATTCATAGCACCTGCAAAATCATTAGGCCTTATCGAGGTAAATGCTGTAAGAGCAAGTAATGATCAAGATGAAATTGGTGATATGATACCACACATTAGAAGTATTATTGCCTATAATGCAGAGAGTAAAGTAGTAGAATCTATGCGTCCTAACGGCATACTAATTGGCCAAATCACTCCGCAAGGAGGCACCATATCTGGAACTTCTTCAATAGTACAGTTTGATGCTTGGAACTGGGAAGATGCCGCTATCAAAACCGATGATGGTATTCATTTACACTGGCCTAGTACTTTTAGAAGAGGTAGATGGTGGGCTGGAGAGCCAAGGGGATACCAACCCAACAAAAAATATACAGAAGACGTACAAGAAATAACGAGTTATCTTAAGAACTCGAAAGCTTTTGGAACAGGAAATAACCAACCCGCAAATGAATCCATGAAAGCAATGCAAGGACTCTTTAATGGAATGAAAAAGCTATATGTCTATGCAGACGGTGAAAGAGAAATCATAGACGCTGTTACGCTAAGTATGGAAGCAGAAATTAAAGAGATTGTGCTCATTGGAGGCTATGAGGCATATAAAATAATTCCTTTTTTAAAGCAGCATAATATCCCTGTATTAGTTCAAGAAACTCATGCACTTCCAAAAAGTGCAGATGATGATTATGATCTACCTTATAAACTCCCTAAATTATTAGTAGATGGTGGTTTAATGGTCGCTATCCAAAATAGCAGTATGTCAAACTTTCAAACTAGAAACCTCCCTTTTTATGCTGGACAACTTGTAGGTCAAGGGATGGATAAAGAAATCGCACTACAGCTTATTTCAGGCAATACTGCTAAAATTTTAGGCTTAGACCAATATGGAACCCTTGAGGTTGGGAAAAGCGCCACCTTGTTTATAAGTGATGGAGATGCTTTAGATATGATGGGAAATACCCTCACGAGAGCTTTTATTGATGGCCGTGATATTTCATTAGAAACCCATCAAACAAAATTATGGAAACGCTACATGGGTAAATACAACCAAAAGTAACTCCTTAAAAAAGAAATGTACAGCATGTATAAGAAAATAGATAGTCCTCAAAATAGCTTGATTAGGCAGTGTACTCTACTACTTGAAAAATCAAGAGAGCGTCGAAAACAAAATCTTTTCTTGATAGAAGGACTGCGTGAAATACAACTTGCTATTCAAGGAGGCTACGACATACAAACACTCTTTTTTTGTGAAGCTATTTTCTTCGGAGATATCACAGAATATACAAGTTCGGGTACAGAGGTTATTGAAGTATCTTTAGACGTATACCAAAAACTAGCATACAGAACTACTACAGAGGGTGTCTTGGCTGTTGCTAAAACAAAAGAACTTGCTATTCGTGCGTTGCGTTTTCAAAAAGAAAACCCTTTAATACTCATTGCAGAAGCTCCAGAAAAACCTGGAAATATTGGTGCCCTGTTACGCACTGCAGATGCAGCAAATGTTGATGCGTTTATTATTGCCAATCCAAAAACTGATGTGTACAACCCAAATATCATTAGAAGCAGTGTAGGTTGCTTATTTACAAATAACCTTGCTACAGGTTCCACAGAAGAAATAATTGCCTTTCTACAACAACACAGCATTCAGTTGTACAGTGCAATTTTGCAAGAATCTAAACCATACCATAGTCAAGATTTTACCAAACCTACTGCAATTGCAGTAGGAACAGAGGCTACAGGTTTGTCTGCGGCTTGGCGCTCTCAAAGCAGTCAAAACATTCATATTCCTATGCAAGGTGCTATTGACAGTATGAACGTTTCTGTGGCTGCTGGTATTTTAATTTTTGAAGCAAAAAGACAACGAGGATTTTAAATACCTAAAATTCAAAATTGATCTTGTAGTACAAAAGAATGTCATTCTTCGCTTTTATTTATTGAAATTTTAAACTCTTATCATTTTTTTTAAAAATTGGAATTTGTACTTTTAATGTATGACAGAAATTGATATTGAAGAAGAAAACAAAGCCATAGCCAAAGAGTATAAGGAGCTTCTTAAAATAAGTTATCGAATTCTTTCTAAAAAAGATAAAAAACTTATTCGATCTGCCTTTGATGTTGCAGTAGATGCACACAAAGAACAACGCAGAAAAAGTGGTGAGGCCTATATTTTTCATCCCATTGCAGTAGCTAAAATTGTGGCTAGTGAGGTTGGGCTGGACGCTACTTCTATTGCCGCTGCTCTACTCCATGATGTTATTGAAGACACGAGATACACCTCCACAGATATTGAACAACTGTTTGGAGAAACGGTTGCACGGATTGTAGTTGGTTTAACTAAGATTTCTAAAATGCCGTATGAAGGAGATGTTTCACTTCAAGCAGAAAATTTCAGGAAAATGCTATTGACCCTTAACGAAGATATTAGGGTGATTATTATAAAGATTGCAGATCGTTTACATAACATGCAAACGATGGATTCAATGCCAAGCTACAAGCAGGTTAAGATTGCCAGTGAAACCCTGTATATCTATGCTCCTATGGCACATCGCATTGGTTTATATAAAATTAAAACAGAGCTAGAAGATCTAAGTTTAAAATATACAGAACGAGAAGTATACGATGATATTTTAAGTAAAATAAAGGAGAGTAAAGAAGAACAAGATGCTTATATAAAGTCATTTTCAAAAACAATTGAAGATTCACTTACTATCGAACACTTAGACTACGAAATAAAAGGAAGACCAAAATCTATATATAGCATACGCAGAAAGATTGTTTCTCAAAATGTCACCTTCGATGAAGTCTATGACAAGTTTGCAGTGCGTATCATATATAAAAGCGATCTTGCTAATGAAAAATTCTTAGCCTGGAAAATATATAGCATAGTTACCGACCACTTTCGACCTAACCCAGTACGTTTGAGAGATTGGATATCCTCCCCAAAATCTACTGGCTACGAGGCACTACATATTACAGTTATGGGGCCAAAAGGAAAGTGGGTTGAAGTACAAATACGTAGTGAACGTATGAATGAAATTGCTGAAAAAGGCTTTGCAGCTCATTACAAATACAAAAACAAAGACAAAGACAATGATGAAGGAGGGCTTGATGTATGGCTCAACAAGCTTCAAGATACGCTAGAGAACCAAGATATTAGCGCAGTAGACTTTGTAGAAGAATTTAAACTCAGCCTCTATGCGAAAGAGATTTTTGTGTTTACTCCAAAAGGTGATTTATATTCTTTACCAAAAGGTGCTTCTGCATTAGATTTCGCATTTCACATACACACAGAAGTAGGTATGCATACTCGTGGCACCAAAGTAAATGGAAAATTAGTGCCTTTAAGCCACTCCCTACATAGTGGAGACCAAGTAGAAATCATTACCTCAAATAATGCAAAACCATCTGCCAACTGGCTGGATTATATATCTACAAGCAGAGCACGCTCCAAAATTAAATCTTCCCTCAAAGAAGAGCGCAAAGAAATAGCTACTTATGGTAAAGAAATACTGCGTCGTAAATTAAAATCACTAAAAATTAATCTTGATGAGAGAACCATCAATCAACTGGTTACTTTCTGTAAACTAAAAACCAGTATTGATTTATACTATCGGGTGGGTGCGGGTATTATAGACAACAAACAACTAAAAGACTTTGCGGCATCCAAAACAAATGCTTTGGTTAGTTTTATTAAAAACAAAATTCGAAAACCTACCAACCCAGATGAAGTTAACAAAGAAGAAATAACCGAGAAATTTGACCAGCTTGTTTTTGGAAAAGAGGAGCAAAAATTAGATTACAAAATAGCAATTTGTTGTAATCCAATTCCTGGCGATGAAGTATTTGGATTTCTAACTGTTACTGAAGGCATTAAAGTACACAAGAAAAATTGCCCAAATGCAGTACAATTACAAGGAAATTACAATTACAGAGTGCAAAAAGCAAAATGGATAGATTCCTCACAGCGAGACTTTAAGGCGGAATTACTTATTACAGGTATTGATGCCCTTGGATTGGTTAATAACGTAACAAAAGAAGTGTCAAATAATCTAAATATCGATATGAAAAGTCTTCATTTTGACACTAATGACGGAGTATTTACAGGTAATATTGTCGTGGTAGTGAAAAACAAAAATATTCTTGATAACTTGGTTCAAAACATTAAAAAAATAAACGGAATAGATAAAGTAACTCGTATGTAATTTTGCTATTTTTGATGTTTATTACCAAGTAAAGAGTTGGTTTTAATTTTTAATGATTTATTACATTTCATAAGAACCGAAAGGGTACCTGTAGAATGTAACTAACATAGCACAGCGATTCATTGCCATACGTATGAGTTCAAGAACTGAAGCAAATAACCAAGATATTGTAAAAAATGTATTCACTGCATTTTTAGAAAAAAAAGGGCATCGTAAAACGCCTGAACGCTACGCTATACTAAAAGAAATATACGATCAAGAAGTACATTTTGATATAGAATCACTCTATATTATTATGAAAAATAAGAACTATCGCGTTAGTCGTGCTACATTATACAACACGATAGAGTTATTGCTAGATTGTATGCTTGTTCGAAAGCATCAATATGGGCAAAATCAAGCACATTACGAAAAATCATATTTTGACAAACAACATGACCACATTATTTTAGATAATGGAGAAGTCATAGAGTTTTGCGATCCAAGAATACAGAATATTAAAAAAACCATAGAGGAGGTTTTTGATATTTCTATTTCTAACCACTCGCTTTACTTTTACGGAACAAAAAACACAACCAACCCAGAAAAATAGGGAAATACACTACAATTATGGCAGTAGACTTACTACTTGGATTACAATGGGGAGACGAAGGAAAAGGAAAAATCGTCGATGTATTAACAGCAGGCTATGATATCATTGCGCGCTTTCAAGGAGGACCTAATGCTGGGCACACTCTTGAGTTTGATGGCATTAAACATGTTTTAAGAACCATCCCTTCTGGGATTTTTCACAAAACTGCTATGAATGTCATTGGAAATGGAGTTGTAATAGACCCTGTTGTTTTTGTGAAAGAACTAGAAGGGTTAGATCAATTTGACATAGACTACAAAGCCAAGTTGATTATTTCTAGAAAAGCACACCTTATTTTACCAACACATAGATTATTGGATGCTGCTAGTGAAGCTAGTAAAGGAAAAGCAAAAATTGGATCTACGCTTAAAGGTATTGGACCAACTTATATGGACAAAACCGGTAGAAATGGTATTCGTGTGGGTGACCTAGAAATGCCAGACTGGAAAACAAAATACCGCCATTTAGCAAACAAGCATGAGGCAATGATTTCATTTTATGATGTAGATATCCAATACGATCTAGATGAAATGGAAGCAGAATTCTATGAAGCGGTAAATCGCTTAAAAGAATTAACCTTTATTGATAGTGAACAGTATTTTCATGAAGCAATGAAAGCTGGGAAAACAATATTGGCAGAGGGCGCACAAGGATCTTTACTTGACATTGACTTTGGAACCTATCCTTTTGTTACTTCTTCTAATACCACAGCAGCAGGTGCTTGTACAGGATTAGGAATTGCACCAAATAAAGTAAAAGATGTGTATGGTATCTTTAAAGCGTATACTACTCGCGTTGGCTCTGGCCCCTTCCCTACCGAACTTTTTGATAAAGTAGGTGTCGAAATGGCAAAAGTAGGGCGTGAATTTGGAGCTGTGACAGGAAGACCAAGACGTTGTGGATGGTTAGATTTAGTCGCTCTAAAATACACCTGTGAAATAAATGGTGTAACACAATTAAACATGATGAAAAGTGATGTATTATCTGGTTTCAGCACTCTTAAAGTATGCACCGCATATAAATACAAAGGAGAAACTATTACACATCTACCGTATAACATAGAACCAGAAAATGTAACTCCTATTTATACAAGTTTTCCTTGTTGGAAAGAAGATTTAACTAAAATGAGAGATGTTTCTCAGTTCCCTAAAGAACTGAATGAATACATTTCTTTTTTGGAAAAAGAGTTAGAGATTCCAATAAAAATTGTTTCTGTAGGGCCTGATAGAACACAAACAATACATCGTTAACAGCAATCATCTAGTTCCCTATTGTGATTTTATAAACACCAAAAAAAATATGTGTTTTTTGGTTCAAAATTTGCTAGTATAAAATAATAGTAGAAAACACATTGCAAAAAAAAATACAACATATACTTTCTCTATTAATGCTCCTTTTTACAGGAGTTTTACTAGCGCAACCCAATCTAGAAAAAGAAAAAACGAAGGTTGACATTCAATCTGGATATCTAGAACGCACCCCAGATTTACCTGATGCTTTTATTTACACCAAGGACACAGAGGGACAAGTATACATTGTACATGAGGGTATTAAAATGTGGTGTAATCAAGCCTATGTTTACCTCAAAGACAACTTTGTAAAAGCCTATGGTGAAGTAAAAATTAAGCAGGGAGACACTATTTCTATGAATAGTGATTATGCAGAGTATAATGGGAACACTCAATTTGCTTTTGCAAGTGGTGCTGTTGTTTTTAAAGAGCCTAAAACAACATTAAAAACAGATACACTCTATTTTGATAGGGTAAAACAAGAAGCCTATTATAGAAGTGGAGGAAAAGTTGTAGATACAGCTAGCACACTTACCAGCAGAATTGGAAGGTATTACGCCGAACGTAAAAATTACCAATTCAGCAGTGATGTAAAGATTATAAATCCAAAATACACCATACACTCACAACAACTTCATTTTTATTCAGAAACAGGAGCTGCTTTCTTATACGGCCCTTCTACTATTGTGAGTGATTCTAGTACGGTGTATTGTGAACGCGGTTTTTATGACACCCGAGGCGATACAGGGTATTTTGTTAAAAACGCTAGAGTTGATTATGAAAGTAGGACTTTATATGGCGATAGTATTTTTTTTGATAGAAACAAGAGTTTTGCCTCTGCAACTAATAACATCAAGGTTCTAGATACCGCAAATAAAAGTATCATTAGAGGGCATTACGCAGAGGTTTTTAGACAAAAAGACTCCGTCTTTATCACCAAACGAGCAGTAGCAATAACCCTACAAGAACGGGACTCTGTATTCATACATGCAGACACTTTACAAATCACAGGAAAGTCAGAGAATAGAGTTCTCAAAGGGTTTTATAAAGCACGTTTTTTTAAAGAATCAAATAAGCCCGGGGAAGAACCTACCAGCGGCAAATGTGATTCTATCTTTGTGCATCAAAAAAAAGGAATTACAAAGTTAGTACGCCGCCCAATATTATGGACCGGAGAGAATCAAATGACTGGTGATACCATTCACTTAATTAACAATGTTAAGACAGAAGAACTCGATACTTTAAAGGTGTTTAATAACGCATTTCTATCTCAAAGAGATTCTTTAGGATACAATCAAGTAAAGGGTGAACGCCTTATTGGTTTATTTACCAAGAATGAATTAGACACTGTAAATATCGATAAAAATGCACAGGTCATCTATTTTGCTCGTAATGACAAGAATGAACTCATAGGCATTAATAACACGGTATCTAGTTCCATACAAATGTATATGGAACACCAAGAAATTCAAGGAATTCGTTTTATAAATAAAGGAACAGGAAAAATTTATCCAGTTTCAAAATTACCTGTTGAAGCTAGGATATTACCTGGTTTTGAATGGCGTGGGAAAGAGCGATTATTAAATAAAGAAGATTTATTTAAAGGAAAACCTAATCCTGTTCTTTTAAAAATAAAAGGGATACCACTTCCCGAAAATCAAGACGCATTCTTTGAAGAAAAAACAGAAGAAGAACTTAAACTTCCAAGTGCTTCTAAGCTTAATGCATCTGTTTTTAAAAATAGACCTGAAGATAACCCTTCAGAAAAAAAAGAGAAGCAAGAAGGTGAAACTGACTCCGAGGAGCGAGATAATTAATTTATCTTGTTTGTAAATATGAGTACAATATCGCAGTATTTCTGTAACGCATAACCCACTTAACATTCATTGAAAAAAGAGTTCTACAAACACCAAACACAAACAACGTCACATCCTTTAGCGATGGAGATATCCCATGCAAAGGGCAGTTATATCTATGACACTAGTGGAACGGCACATCTTGATTTTGTTGCGGGTGTTTCTGCCTGTAGTTTAGGGCATAGCCACCCAAGAGTAGTAAAAGCAATTCAAGAACAAACGGAACGCTACATGCATGTTATGGTGTATGGAGAATACATTCAACAACCTGCTGTTGCACTCACTAAATTATTAGCAGATCATTTGCCTGCACCACTAGAAACCACCTACCTTGTAAATAGTGGCACAGAAGCCATTGAAGGAGCCTTAAAGCTAGCAAGACGAGCAACTGGCAGAGCCGAAATTTTATATGCCAACCTTGCGTATCACGGAAGTACTATGGGAGCCCTTAGTGTCATGGGGTATGAAGAGCGAAAAGAAGCATTCAAACCATTACTCCCACAATGCAGCGCTATTTTATTTAATTGTGAAACCTGTTTGGAGCAAATTACAACCAATACAGCCGCAGTAATACTAGAAACCATTCAAGGTGGAGCGGGGTTTATACTACCAACAAATAATTATTTAGCAAAAGTAAAAGCAAGGTGCCAAGAAATGGGTGCTTTGCTAATTCTAGATGAAATCCAACCTGGTTTCGGTCGTACAGGAAAACTTTTTGGTTTCATGAACTATGGGGTAATTCCAGATATAATAGTCATGGGTAAAGGCATGGGTGGTGGTTTGCCAATTGGTGCATTTACAGCATCCAAGCGCTTAATGGATCTATTACAAGAAAACCCCAAACTTGGTCACATTACTACTTTTGGAGGTAACCCTGTTATAGCCTCAGCAGCCTTAGCAACACTTCAAGAAATCACGGAAACTTCCTTGATGCAAGATGCGCTTAAAAAAGAACTATTATTTCGCTCTTTACTCACCCATAATGCTATCAAAGAAATTCGTGGTACAGGACTAATGTTAGCACTCATTTTTGAAACTTCGGCTATTGCCAATGAGGTAGTTTTACACTGTAAAGACAAAAACCTTATCCTGTTTTGGTTGCTTTTTGAGCCGAGAGCTATACGAATTACCCCCCCTCTTACTATTTCAGAAGAGGAAATTATAGAAGGATGTGCTATATTGACACAGGTACTTAACGGAATTTAAAATACGTAAATCTCTTTTGCCAGTAGGTGTTTATTGGTTTTATACACGCATATAAGCTGTTAACATCTCGTTAACAACAATCACGGCACAACTATTGAACTGTTAATATCATCACTATCTTTATGTAAAGAGAAACCTTAAAAAACCGCGTATGCAATTGCCAACCCCAGACGAGCATAACAACGTATCGCTTAGCAAATTTGAGTCTATGCTCAAGACTAATAATGTCCTTTTCTTTGACGCAGATGAATTTGAGGAAATTATACATCACTATCTTGAAAATGGTAAAATAGCACTTGCTAAAAAAGCAACGAAGCTTGGTTTACAGCAACATCCTAGCTGCACCACCCTTAAATTATTTCAAGTTGAAATGTTCATTTTTGAAAATGAATTGGATACTGCAGATGTGTTATTAGACGCACTTTACCAAATAGAACAATCTAACGAAGAAATATACATCCAAAAGGCAAATATTCTTTCCAGAAGAGATCAACATAAGGAAGCAATTGGTTTGCTCGAAAAGGCCTTAAGCATTACCTTAGACCAGGCAGATGTGCTCTCACTAATAGGAATGGAATACTTGTTTCTAGAGGACTATGAAAATGCAAAAATAAATTTCATAAGGTGTTTAGAGGAAGACCAAGATGATATTCACACAGATTACGCTGCGCTTTACAATGTGATTTACTGTTTTGAATTTCTAGAACAAAACGAAGAGGCTATTGAATATTTAAATATCTTTTTAAACAATAATCCATACTCTGAAGTAGCTTGGCACCAAATAGGAAAGCAATACAGTATTTTAAAACAATACAAGAAAGCATTAGCCTCCTTTGACTTTGCAATAATAAGTGATGATCGTTTTATTGGAGCGTACCTTGAAAAAGGTAAAGTGCTTGAAAAAATGAAACGTTTTGAAGAAGCTATAGAAAGTTTTATTATTACACTTGGACTTGATGACCCAACATCATTTGCATTATTACGCATCGGGAAATGCTATGAAAAGTTACATAATGATGACATGGCTTTACAATATTACACCAAGTGTGTTGAAGAGGACGGGCTCCTTGACAAGGGATGGATTGCTATTACTGATTTTTATTATAAACAGAAAGATTATAAAAAGGCATTATACTTTATAGACAAAGCAATAAATATAGATTCTGAAAATGTTCTTTATTGGAAACGCTATGCCAAAATAAATAAAAAACTACACTGGTTTGAAGAAGCAGAAGTAGGCTATCGGAAAGCACTAGAATATGGAAATTATGAGGAAAACACATGGTTAACCCGTTGTGATATTTTAATAAAACTTGGCGAATTTGAAGGCGCTATTAACAACTTACAACAGGCTGCAGAATTCTACCCAGATTCTGCAGAAATTGAATTTAGGTTGGCAGGTTTACATTACGATACAAACAACAGCAATGCTGGAGCCTTTCACCTTAAAAATGCACTTGATCTTGAACCAGCCTTTTTGCTAATTATAGAAGAAATATTTCCGCATCTAATGGGAAATAGTAGTGTGAAAGAAATTATCAAGAATCATAAATAAGCTTTCTTTTAATCTGTACTTTTGAGCGTAAAACAACCATAAGATGTCCAAACGCACATTTAAACAATCCCTAAATATCACAGCCAAAGGACTTGCTATGGGTGCTGCAGATGTAGTTCCTGGAGTAAGTGGAGGAACCATTGCGTTTATCTCTGGAATCTACGAAGAACTCATTAATACTATTAATTCCTTAGACCTTGGGTTTTTTAAAGTTTTGAAAGAAGAAGGAAGGAAAAAAGCCTGGGAGCATTACAATCTTGGCTTCTTAAGTTCCCTTTTTATTGGAATAGCTATTAGTATCTTATCGCTTGCCAAATTAATTACTTGGCTCCTATATGCATACCCAATTCTTGTGTGGTCCTTTTTTTTTGGGCTCGTTATTGCCAGTATTCTATTTATTGGGAAGCAGATTACCACCTTTAGTGTCAAGACCACAATAGCACTACTCATAGCTACAGGACTATCTTACGCCATTACTTTGGCTGAACCAGTAGCTGATACTGAAAATATTTGGTTTTTATTTTTAGCTGGTTTTATTGCCATCATCGCGATGATATTACCAGGTATATCTGGCGCATTTATTTTATTACTTATTGGAGCGTATACAACAGTCATTGGTGCTATCAATCAATTTATAGAAGGCATAAGCACTTTAAACATGAGTATTCTTGGTAATGCCACCCTAAAAATGAGTGTATTTGCTATAGGGGCCGTTGCAGGATTGAAAGTTTTTTCTGGCATTTTAAACTGGATGTTTACTCACCATAAAAACACGACACTAACTGTATTGATAGGCTTTATGATTGGAGCCCTTAATAAAATTTGGCCATGGAAAGAGGTTTTACAATACCGTATTAATAGGCTCGGAGAAGAAATACCATTTATTGAAAAAAGCATTCTTCCAAACGGGTACGATGGAGATCCAAAGATCCTAGTCGCTATATTGTTTATGGTAACTGGTTTTATTGTTATATTTCTTCTCGAATTTATTGCTAATAAAAAAAGTCCAAAATAAACCTGTGAATTCAGAAAGAACAACTTCAGATAAATTCTGGTTGGTCCTAAAGGGACTTATCATGGGTGCTGCCAACAAAGTGCCTGGGGTCTCTGGAGGTTTATTGGCTTTTGTTGCAGGATTTTATGAAGAGTTTATTTACTCACTTCAAAAAATAAATAGAAAAGCTTTTAAACTTTTGATTAGCGGGCGTTTCAAAAGCTTTGTACAATACACTAACGGGAACTTCTTAGGCTTGCTTATTTTAGGAATGGTAATTAGCTATTTTAGCGTTTCGAAAATATTAGACTTCTTATTAATAGAATATGAATTACATGTTTGGAGTGCCTTTTTTGGAATGATAATAGGGTCAATTTACTATATAGCAAAAGATTTTGGTGACTGGAATAGAAGGAATATCTTTTATTTAATTTGTGGAATTATAGCTGGAGTTGCCATTAGTTTTTTAGAACCTGCCCGTGAAAATGACAACCTAATCTTTGTTTTTATTTGTGGAATCATCGGGGTTTCCGGTATGACTTTACCTGGGCTCTCTGGGTCTTTTATTCTTATTTTACTGGGCAATTATGTATTGCTTCTAGTAGACTCTGTAAATGCTTTATTTGACACACTTTCTGAAATAATAGGGGGTGACTTTTCTTTTACAAACAACTTGGAACGAGTACAATTACTAAAGGTCCTAGTGGTATTTTCGGCAGGGTCCATAACTGGTTTAGTGTCATTATCTCACCTTTTAGGATATGTTTTAAAAAAATATAAAAAGGCTACATATGCCGTAATTATAGGATTTATAACAGGATCTCTTGGAGTCGTTTGGCCATGGAAAAATAAAATATATAGCATCGATAGACTAGGCGAAATTAAGGTTGATGCAAACGGGAGAGAGATTATTATGGGCTATAACAGGTATTTCCCGTCTGAACTTTCTACGAACACGCTCCTAGCTATCTTTTTTATTATTTTTGGAACGCTAACGGTTCTTAGCTTAAACTGGTACCATATTTATAAAAGAAAATCTAATGTCTAGATACGGCTTGATTGGCAAGAATATTGAATATTCTTTCTCAAAAATCTTTTTCACAAACAAGTTTGAATCAGAAAAAACGGCACACAGTTACCATAATTTTGATATTGAAAACATAGTGCAGTTTAAACGTATATGCAATAAAAACACTGATCTAAAGGGGCTAAACATAACCATTCCATACAAACAAGAGGTTATACAATACCTTGATACTATAGACAAAGAAGCTCAAGCTATTGGAGCGGTTAACACTGTGAAATTCTTAAACGATGGTACATTAGTAGGCTACAACACTGATCATTACGGATTTAGAAAAGCATTGGCAAGTTTCCCAGCTCTTAAAAGTAAAACAGCGCTTATTTTAGGTACTGGCGGTGCATCAAAAGCTATCAAGTATGTTCTTGACAGTATGGGTTTTAAATATATAGTGGTTTCTCGATCAAAAACAAAAGAGACCATTACTTACAACCAGTTAACAAAAGACATCATAGAAAGCCATACACTTATTGTTAACACAACACCTTTAGGGGTGGCTCCCAATATTTCAGAATGTCCAAACATACCGTATGAGTTTATTAACCAAGAGCACTTCTTATTTGATCTAATTTACAACCCAACCCAAACAGCTTTTTTAAAACATGGTTTAAACAAAGGAGCTACTATATCAAACGGAATAAAAATGCTAGAATATCAAGCGGAAAAATCTTGGAGTATCTGGAACAATTAATTTTTAGACTCCTACATCATTAAACATCTAGAATCTTGGCAATCTTATAGGGAGTTAGTATCTTGAGCGCTCATAATTAAGAACTTTAACATTGCAAGATATGTCTGACGAGAACCTACCTTTAGAAGAAGGCCAAGCACAAATTGAAAAAAATGCTACTATACCAGAAGCACAAAAAAACAAAGAGGAGGCTCCAAGTGAGACTCCAATTGAAGAAGTGACTCCTGATACTTTAGAAGCGCCTAAGACTAATACATCTTCAGATTTAGCATCTACAGATGAAGTTATTGAGGAGGAAGAAGTCGAGAGCTCAGATAGTATTGAAGAATCAGAAATATCAAAAGAAAAAGAGAGTGTTGATTATAGTAACCTAACTAAATTAGAACTCATTACTGCCTTTGAAAATCTGGTCGGCAACAGTGCTATTCAAAGCATTAAGGAAGATGCAGAAGAAATAAAAACAGAATTTAACAACCAGTTTCAAGAAGAGCTTACCGAAAAGAAAGTCGCTTTTCTTGCAGCGGGCGGAAATATTATAGATTTTCACTATGAATCGCCAGAGAAGAAAGCATTCAATGATGTGTTTAATGACTTCAGAATTAAACGTAATACTCATTTCAAAAAACTAAAACAAGATCTGGAAGGTAATCTTGACGCTAGAAACCTATTAATTGAAGAAGTGAAAGCACTTTTAAATTCTGAGGAAAGTATAAACAGTAACTATAAGAAAATTAAAGACATTCAAGATCGCTGGAAACTAGCAGGTGCCATTCCTAGGGATAAGTACAATACCGTATGGAATAATTATCATCATTATATGGAAACGTATTATGATGCATTACAATTGGACAGAGAGTTTAGAGATTTAGACTTTAAACACAATCTTGAAGAAAAACAGAAGCTCATAAAACGAACAGAAGCATTAGCGGAAGAAAATAACATAGACAAAGCTTTTAGAGAATTACAGTTAATCCACAGACGATGGAAAGAAGATATTGGACCTGTAGCCAGAGAGATTCGTGAAGAAATATGGGAAAATTTTAGTGCTGCCACTAAAATTATTCATGATAAGAAAATGCTTGCAGAAGCTGCCCTAGAAGAAACTTTTAAGGACAATTACGCTATCAAGAAAGAGCTCATTGGCCTTATTGACAAAGTTAAAGAAGAAGCAAAACCTTCTCACAATGGATGGCAAAATGCGATGAAGCAAGTACAGGAAATTAGAGATGTTTTTTTTACAGCTGGACGAGTACCAAAAGACAAAAACAAAGAAATTTGGGCAACGTTTAAAGATACTACGCGAAACTTTAATAAAGCTAAAAATGATTTTTACAAACTTCAAAAAAGTGCACAGTATGATAACCTTGAAAAGAAACGTAAGCTAATAACGCTTGCCGAGGATAATAAAGACACTGAGGAGTTTGAAAAAACAACCCCTCTTTTCAAAAAAATACAACATGATTGGCGTGAAATTGGTCATGTACCAAGAAAAGATAGTGATGTAGTTTGGAAACAATTTAAATCTGCTTGTAATCATTACTTTGATAGACTACACGCTTTAAAAGATGAAGAAAATAAAGAAGAGCTTGTTAACTTAGAAAAGAAACAAGCCATTCTTGCAGGGATGGAATCTATCACACTATCTGGAGACCACAAAGAAGACATTCAGGTTATCAAAGCTAAAATTACAGACTGGAAGCGTGTTGGTCGTGTGCCTTTTAAGAAAAAGAATATTGATCAAAAATTTAACAAAGCACTCGATGCTTTATTTAGCACCCTAGACCTAGACAAGAAGGAAGCAGAACTCATTAAGTTTGAAAACAAACTGAATGCAATGGCTTCTCAAGATGATGTTCGTAAATTACAAAATGAACAGTTCTTTATTGGAAAGAAAATTGACGAGACAAAATCTGAAATTTTACAGCTTGAAAACAATTTACAATTTTTCAAGCATGTAGAAAAAGACAACCCGTTGGTAAAAGAAGTCTATAAAAACATTGAAAGTCACAAAGAGCAATTAGCCCTTTGGAAAGAAAAACTAGTGAAAATAAAAGCGATACAAGTTGATTAAATAGCATCGCTTCTTAGAGATAACAAATATCGGTTTATTCTATTACCCCAAAGACCTCATAATTTGCAATGGCAAAGCTTGAGGTTTTTGGGTTTTATTTTAGTCTAGAATAGCTTCATAAATAGCTTCTTGAACAGCACTGCGCAAATTGGTCTTAATCATCTCTTTGTTCGATGCACTTGGATATGTTCTATTAGACATAAACACATATACGATATCCTGGTCTGGGTCTGCCCATGTAAAGGTTCCTGTAAAGCCACTATGGCCAAAACTTGACATAGAAACACAACCACAGGTTGGACCACTATCTTCTAGTTGTGGTTTGTCAAAACCAATTCCTCGGCGTACATCGTCATCACAATAATAACAGGTATTAAAATCGTTAATCACCTCTTGAGAGAGGTATTGTTTCTCACCATAACTGCCGCCATTTAAAAATAACTGCATCATTTTAGCAACGTCATTAGCAGTGCTAAACAAACCAGCGTGACCACTTACCCCACCTAGCATCGCTGCTCCTTGATCATGCACATATCCATGTACCTTTTGCATCCTAAAGTAGGTGTCCTCTTCAGTAGGTACAATGCTGTTTTTATGAAATTTATGAAGCGGCTTATACGTCATACTATAGGCACCAAGTGTTTCATAAAAATTTTGCTGTACTAAACTTTCTAAGGGGCTACCATAATATTCTTCTAGGTACTTCATTAATAAATAATACGGTAAATCGCTATACTTATAGGCAACCTTTTCTCTTAATTCACTCTCTTTTATGAAACGATAAATACTGTCTTTATACTCCCGTTTCATATACATTTGGTTGGCAACATTATAAGGAAAGTCTTTGCTGTAGGTAGATGTATACCATTTTGTTTTGGGCTTATTGGTAAGGCTATCCATCGTTTTAAGATAGTAAGGAATCCATGCTTTTAGCCTAGCAGTGTGTGTTAGCATTCTGCGCAGGGTAATATTAGCTTTGTCTGTTCCTTTATATTCTGGCAGTAATTGAGATAGTGTTGTATTCATTGATAAAACACCTTGATCTACCAACTGCATAACCAAAGGGACCGTCGCCATTATCTTTGTTAGCGACGCAATATCATAGACATCGGTTTGGGTAACCTTACGCAGCTTACTAGGAGTATGATATCCAAAGTTTTTGTTATAAATCACCTTTCCTTTTCTAGCCACCAAAACTTGTGCCCCAGGCATCATGCCCTTATGAAGGCCATTAGTTACTATGGAGTCAATTTTTTTAAGTTTAACAGTACTTAGTCCAACACTCTCTGGAGTTCCATAGGTAAGCCTCCCAAGAGCTTGTGTTTTTATTTGTGTATGTATTGGAAATCTACTTCCTAAAGAAACTGGCAGTTTTCCTTTGGCAGATCTAGCACCAAATATAAGTTGAGCAGAAAGCTCTTGAGACACCTTACTGTTTTGGTAAGACATAATAACCCCATCAAAATTGGTTGTGGTTTTAAGGTCTAATAGTGCATAGGGTCTTGCAAACACATCTAAAATCAAGGTGTTTTTTCTAGCAATTTCAGACAGCCACACCAATTCTTTCTCTGTGAATTTATAGTCTTTCCAAGGCGTATCGTTAGCCTTATGAAAACCAGCGATAACATAATCATATGGGTTTAGTTTCTTCACATAACTCCTTAAAGTTTCTTCTTGTACATAGTCTACCTGAGCATATTTCCTGAGTTCATTTAAAAATGGAGCACCAGAGGCATCACCAAAATTAATATAGGCTATCTTTTTATTTTGAAGGTTTTTAATAGGGAGTACGCCTGCTTCATTTTTTAAGACCGTTAATGCATTTTCAATGGCTTCTTCATACAACACCTCATCGATAACACTATTTAAATCCTGAACCAAAAAAGAAGTATCTACGGGTAAATATTCACTTAAACCTACTGCATATTTTGCATATAATATTTTTCTTACTGAATGGGATAAACGCGCTTCAGAGATTACTTTTTCGTGGTATGCTTTTACAATAAGCTGATGTGCTTTGGGAATGTTTTCTGAAATAAGCAAGACATCATTACCCGCCAAAAATGCAGCTAAATCTATGGCTCCCGGTTGTTGGAAATTGGCAGCACCTTTCATGTTTAATGCATCTGTAAAGATAAGGCCGTTAAAACCCAAGGAACCTTTCAATAAATCACCAACGATGGTTTTTGACAAAGAAGAAGGCAACCCAGATTGAGCCTCTAAAGAGGGAACGTTTAAATGTGCTACCATTACACTGCTTAAACCTTCTCTAATTAAACGCTTATAAGGGTAGAGCTCGATGCTATCGATGCGCTCTTTTGAAAAATTAATCGTTGGCAGTGTTTTATGTGAATCTGAATCTGTTGCTCCGTGTCCTGGAAAGTGTTTTGCATTGGCAAGGATACCTGCCGATTGCATGCCTCGCATAAAGGCAACAGACTTTTGAGTTACGTTGTCTCTGTCTTCACCAAAAGAACGATTTCCGATAATCGGATTCTTTGGGTTTGTATTGATATCTACAACAGGAGCAAAATTAATATGCACTCCTAATCTTTTACTATGCTCCCCTATTCTTCTTCCTACTTTCTCAACAATATCGTTGTTTGTAATGGCTCCTAATGTCATGTTCCAAGGATATGCAAATGTAGAGTCTAAACGCATGGCTAAGCCCCACTCAGCGTCCATAGCAATCATTAATTTGGTTTTGGATAGTGCTTGAAATTCATTATTGAGTTTGGCCTGTCTTCTAGGGCCTCCTTTTGAAAAAATAACACCGCCAATATGATACTGTTCAATGAGCTTCTTAATTTTATCTGTCTTGGCTGCGGGATCTCTAGAAAAAACATCTACCATAAACAACTGTCCCACTTTTTCTTGTAAAGACATTGTATTGTAAACACTATCTACCCAAGCCTCTTGATTTACTTGGTCGTTTTCTAGTAATAATGGGTTAATCTCTTGTGAAAATGCTGATAAGCAGCTTAGTAATAAAAATAAAAGGATTAGGGGTTTTTGCATGGCTTAAAATTACCAAAAACTATGCTAAAAATCGATTGTGCCAACTATCTTTTGCAGGAACCTCCCAATTTTCTTTATACTCTACCATGGTATTAACGAGATTGTTAAATACTATGGTACTTGAAGATACCGATTTATTCTTCGCCATTTTCCTGAAATCTAACAAACTTTTGTGTGCTATAAATGCTCCGTTATAATAGGTTACGTTCATTTTATCCAATAAATCGACTTCCATTTTCTCTTGTAATTCTTGAACAAAATGAACAGATGCGTCAATACTACATCCAGATGCAGACGCATTTTCTTGGTTAAGACCCAATACAATAAAACGATCATAGCGTATTTCAAAACCAGCTTCAAGATCTGCTCCATGAGCAGTCCACTGTGTTAAAAAGTACCGCGTTTTGGCATCGATATACGCTAACTCTTCTGGCGTAAATTTACGATTAGATTGGTATACCCATATTCTTGAGGTATCTGGAAGGTTATTAAAGTCTGTAAGCATATGTGTACTCTCTATACTATTAATTATAATTCTGAAGCATTTGCTATCATTTCGGCAACATCCATCACTTCTACATCTCCTTCTTTTTCTCCATGCTTTACACCATCTGTCATCATGGTGTTACAAAAAGGACACCCAGTTGCCACAATGCTAGCCCCTGTTTCAACAGCTTCTTCTGTACGTTCTACGTTTATATCTTTGCTTCCTGCTTCTGGCTCTTTAAACATTTGCGCTCCTCCTGCACCACAGCATAGGCCATTAGTTTTACAGCGTTTCATCTCTACCAACTCAACTTCTAGTTTACGAAGTAAATCTCTTGGAGCCTCATACTCACCATTGGCACGACCTAAATAACAAGGGTCATGAAAGGTTATTTTTTTTCCTTTAAACTTACCTCCTTCTACCTTTAAGCGTCCATCATTCAATAAACTTTTTAAAAACTGAGTGTGGTGCATTACCTCATAATTTCCGCCCAATTGTGGGTATTCATTCTTGATGGTATTGAAACAATGAGGACAAGCCGTTACTATTTTTTGAACTTCGTAAGCATTCAGCACTTCAATGTTGGTAGCCGCTTGCATTTGAAATAAAAATTCATTACCCGCTCTTTTTGCTGGATCTCCAGTACAACTTTCTTCCGTTCCTAAAACAGCAAACGCAACACCTGCATTGTTTAGCAATTTCACAAAAGCCTTGGTTATTTTTTTTGCTCTATCATCAAAACTTCCTGCACAGCCAACCCAAAACAACACCTCAGGTTGCTTTCCTTGTGCCACGAATTCTGCCATTGTTGGTACTTTTAATACGTCACTCATAGTGTTTTATTTTATAATGTTCTGAAAGTATTCTGTTTCAGAAGTATGTTTTAGTCTTCAAAAACTTCAATGGTGATATCTTTTTGCACCAATTCTGTAAACTTCCCGTTATACCTAGTTGCTTTCACTAAATGATTATCAATCCAGTGATAATTTCCTCCTCTTGGTTTGCCCATTAATAACGAATGAAATT